>JBEIHH010000084.1:0-13535 GCA_040381475.1 Crocinitomicaceae bacterium
AGGCCTTACGGTTGACAATACCGTAGCACCATTCGACAGCGTAAGACTCGCGCAGATTGGCAGCTTTGAAGCTGTGGTGGATATCAAAAGTCTCTTCGGCGACGAAATACAAGTAAAACGCATCGGCATCATCGACCCGATTTTCGATGTGCGCTTGACCAAAGAAGGTCTCGCCAATTACGACATAGCCAAGCCGGATACTACCTCCGCTGAAGAACCAACACCCGCTGAAAGCGAAGGCGGTGGTTTTAAAATGAAACTGAAAGAATACTTCATCCAAAACGGAAAAATCAACTACGATGATCAATCCATGCCGATGATCATGAAGTTCGAAGGACTCAATCACAGCGGCAATGGTGACTTCACCCAGGATGTATTCAAACTCGTTACTCAAACGACTGCAGACAAAGCAACATTCTGGTTTGATGGTATCACCTACCTCAACGAAGTAAAAACTGATCTTCAGGCCGACATCGAAATGGACATGAAGAACAGCAAGTATACCCTCGCCGGAAATACGATCAAACTCAACGCACTCGAACTCGGCGCTCAAGGCTGGGTAGCTATGCCGGGTGAAGACATCGACATGGACATCTCCTTCAAGGCATTGAAAAATGAATTCAAACAATTCCTTTCTATGGTGCCTTTGGAATTTGCCAAAGATGTGAGCGGCGTTGATGCAACAGGTAATCTCGCCCTCGACGGTTATGTGCGAGGCAAATACAACGACAGCAGCATGCCAGGTATCGGACTTAACCTGCTGATCGAAAACGGCAGATTCAAATATCCTGATCTTCCAAAAAGCGTTGATAACATTCAGGTGAAAGCTGCAGTCGTGGCCGACATGAACAACGAAGACAACACCACCGTCGACGTAGACAAATTTCATCTCGAAATGGCCGGTAATCCTGTCGACATGACACTCAAATTGCGCACACCGGAAAGTGATCCCTTCATAGATTTTATGTGCAAAGCCTTTGTAGATCTTGACAACGTCAAAGAATTTATTCCACTTGAAAACAACGATCACGTGCATGGGCAGATCAATGCAGATCTGGCCATGAAAGGAAATTACAGCGCCGTAGAAAAAGGCAATTATGAAAATTTCGATGCCAAAGGGATGATTGACATTAAGAACGTGCTATTCCAGAGTGATTCGTTGCCTTATGACCTGCAGGTAAATAGCGCAACTTTCAACTTCACTCCTGCCTTTATCGATCTTGCAAATTTCAGTGCCCTGATCGGCAGGAGCGACATACAGGCTGCGGGCAAGATTGACAACTATCTCGCCTATGCGTTGAAAGACTCACTGCTCACGGGCCGCTTCAACATCAGTTCCAATTTGATGGACCTCAATGAATTCATGACTGAAGACGCAGCAGCTTCGGCAACTGCTACTCCGGCTGAAGGTCAGGCACCGGCGGAATCATCCTCCATGACGCCGATAGAACTTCCCGGCAACGTAGATTTTGAACTCGACGCATCCTTCAATAAGATGATTTACGACATCAATGAAATCACGAATGTGAAAGGCGGCATCACGCTGCGCAACAGTACAGCCACATTGCGCAACCTCGCCATGAACGTACTCGACGGAACAGTGGTGATGAGCGGTAACTATTATGCACAAGACCTTGCGCATCCGAAAATGGATTTTGTTTTCGATATCAAAGACATGGATATCAACAAGGCAGCCAATCAGTTCAACACCATTGACAAAATGGCGCCCATTGCGAAAGCATGCAATGGCCGGTTTACGACCAGATTCAATATGCGATCAGATCTTTCCCAGGAAATGATGCCGATTAATCCCACTGTGAACGGCGGTGGTTCTCTCAGCACAAAAAATGTGACCATCAAAGATTTCGCACCGTTGGTGAAACTTGCAGAAAAAATCAACCTTGATAAACTCAAACAACCGCAGACCATCAGCGATGTGAATGTCTCCTTCAGGATCGTTGACGGCGTTGTGAACGTCGATCCATTCACCGTAAAAATGATCGATGGCATTCCGATGAAAGTGAGCGGATACACCACGCTCGATCAGGAGATCAACTACAATGTTGAGATGGACATACCATTCGACAAGTTCCCTGCCGGCGCAGTAAATCAGGCGAACACATGGATCGGCGAGCTCAACAAAAAACTCGGATCGAATATCAGCATAGGTTCAAAAGTGAATGTGATTGCGCTGATCACAGGCACCGTGACGGATCCTAAAATCGGCGTAACAAGCAAAGCGCTTGGCGACGATGCAGTGAACAGTTTGAAAGAACAGGCTATTCAGGAGGTAAAAGAACAACTGACCAATCTGAAAAATGAAGCGCTTGAAAAAGCCATTGCCGAAAAGGAACGACTCGTCAATGAGGCCAAAGCTCAGCGCGACAAACTTTTATCTGAGGCGGCAATTCAGAGGGATAAAGCAAAATCGGAAGGTGAAAAGTTGGCGAAAAAAGGCAAAGACGAAGCTTACAAAGCCGCGGACGACCTGGTAGCGAAAACCAAAAATCCGCTGGAGAAAGCCGGAGCCAAAATCGCTGCCGATAAGATGAAGAAAGAAGCCGACAACGCATACAACAAAGCCGTTGAGAAGACCAACAAAGAAGCTGACAACGCATACGCAACCGCAGAACAAAAGGCCAACAAATTGGTGACGGACGCCGAAGCCCGAGGCGACAAAGCCATCCAGGACGCCAACACCAAGGCCGACAATAAATTGCGGTAGGCTCGCGATGAATCGCGAGCCATCCAACGCAACGCGTTGGATGCAAGGCGCAACGCGCCGCGTGCCGCGATAAATCGCAATTTGGGTTCGCGATAAATCGCGAGCGTACGCCCGATAAATCGCGAGCGCACGCGCATTAATTCGCAATGCCCGCGCATTAATTCGTGATATAGGCGCGCATTAATTCGCGAAGGCTCGCGATTCATCGCGATGCAGGCTCGCGATAAATCGCGAGCGTACGCGCAATAATTCGCGATGCAGGGGCGATTCATCGCGAAGGCGCGCGATTCATCGCGAGCGAGCGTTATTTTTTTTCCAATTCGCCGGGTTTTGTTCAATGTAATGCGTGATGGCCCGGTATGCCCGTTCATCGCGAATTATGCTATCGTAATACAATCGTTGCCATTTGATGGGAACGCCGGCTTTTCCGCATTCGAATGTCGTGCGGCCTTTGTACCAGCGAACTACACGACCAACGCTTTCATGGAACATGGGATTGTGTTTTCCGGTGATGCCTCCCTTTTCTTCAAGGTTCTCAGTGACTGTATCTTGAGGGCTAGAGTCGCTATGCGATGATGACTGCTCCTTGTCTTCATTTTGCGCGCTGTCGCTTTTGTCGATGATAATAATCGCATGTATATGATCAGGCATCACGACAAACGCCCCCAGTTTCGCAAATGAATATTGATTCGGAATTTCGAACCATGTATTCATTGCAATCTGTCCGGCGGTGCTGAGGCTCATTTTGCCATCGACAACGCTACCGAAAAAATGCACTCTTGAGTGTGCTATTATGGTTACGAAATATGCACCATTGCAGGTATAGTCCCACTTCTTGAATCTATTGGTTCCATTGCGATACAATCCCAGGTATTTATTCTCAGCCATTTCTTTTGTCTTGAATTTGATCGATTCGCGATCATCCAAAAGCAAGCTTGAATGTCCCCTCGATCAGTACAAACATATTTTTTCATATAGTAATAAATCCGGCGAATGATGGCATAAAATATTCGCAACAACTACCAGGAATTTTTAAAACACAAATGAGCTGCGGCGGCTGCTGTTATCTCTAATAGGAATAATCTCGCATAACAATACACCATCGCACCGCAGTGCATCTCACCAAACAAATTTTTTCTCTACCTTCGGACTATGAAACTGACTGCCTTCCTCCTATTCTCATTGTTGTCAATCGTTGGCTTCGCTCAGCATTGCATTGAAGGTCGATATTCCGAAACCGCTCTGTTTGACTCTTCAGAGATTGTGGTCATTGATGAAATTCAATACGGGGTTGCCAATCATTATCTCACCGGTCAGCCGGTCAATTTAATGATGGATATATATATGCCTTCAACGGCTATTGATCCGATGACAGCACGGCCTTTTATCTTGAGCATTCACGGCGGTGGCTTCATCAGTGGCGACAAAGCCGAACTTGCTTACCAATCCCGTGAATTTGCGCGCAGGGGTTTTGTGGTTGCCAATATCAACTACCGTCTCGGATGGGGTTGCGACAACGTGTTATGCATCAACTGTTTTGGAACACAGATGCAGAAAGCCATTTACTCAGCAGTGCAGGATGCCCGCGCCGCATTGCGTTTTGTATATGCAAATGCAGAAGACTACGGGATCGATACGGACTGGATGTTTGTGAGTGGCGAAAGCGCCGGCAGCATCACAGGCATGCTCGCCACATTCTGGGATCAGGAAGAAGCAAACGCACAAGTGTCGGCCGGTTTCAGTCTCACAGCGGGTGGTCTCGACGAAAGCGGCAACGCATATCCGACAGGATATAGCATACGAGGCATCATCAATCAATGCGGTGCTATTCCGGAGCTCGCCGATATGACCGATCAAAGCGACATCCCCATGATCAGTTTCCACGACAGCAACGATTGTGTAGTGCCATACAACACAGGAGCTCTCATCGCCTGTTTCTGCAGCGGTTTTCTTTCTTACAAGGGCTCCAACACCATTCACTCCTACCGACTCAACAACGGCATGTGCAGCGAACTACACACCGCACCGCAGATATTGCCGAATCATTGCACTTATCCCGACCTTCCGCTAGTGAAATTGAGTTCCTGTTTTCTGAAGCGCACCATTTGTGGGTATTGCATGAGCTTTTCCGATGACGATATATATGCAACACCTGCTTGCACAGATCTTTATCAGACAAATACTGGTGTTCCGGGATGCACTTATGCATCTGCCATCAACTTCGCCCCCGAGGCAACAATGGATGATGGCAGTTGCACCTTTCCCGGGGTAAACAATTGTCCAATTGACCTTGACCAAAACGGAGTTGTAGGTGTTTCAGATCTCATCATTTTGATGGGCGGATTCGGTCAGATTTGTCCGGAGTAAAAGACGGTTAATCACTGGTTTTTGATTGATTTTCAATACAATGCAACAAACACATGCATTTTTCAGAAGAAAATCTTCGGAATGAGACGTGAGTCAACGTATCTTCGCGCTCCCAAAATTTAATTATAAACAATTCAAAATCAATGAACCGTTACGAGACTGTTTTCATTATGACTCCCGTGCTGTCTGAAGAGCAGGCAGCGGAAACAGTGGAAAAGTTCAAGAAGTTTTTGAAGGGTAAGGGCGCCAAAATCAAGCACGAGGAAAACTGGGGCTTGAGAAAACTGGCCTACCCCATCCAGAAAAAAACTACAGGCTTTTACCATTTGATGGAGTTCGAAGCTGCGGGTGAGGTAATCACTCCGTTTGAAACTGAATTCCGCAGGGATGAGCGCATCCTGCGTTTTCTGACAACCAACATGGACAAATACCATGTTCAGTATGCAGAAAGCCGCCGCAACAAATCAAAGGAGAAAAAAACCTCTGAAGCGAAGGCTGAAGCATAAACTTCTAACCCATCAAAAATTTGAAAAAAATGAGCGAAGAAATCCGTTATCTGAATCCGATCGATATTGAAACAAAGCAGGAGAAGTACTGCCGTTTCAAGAAGCATGGAATTAAGTACGTCGATTACAAAGACGCAGACTTCCTGCTGAAACTCTGCAATGAGCAGGGTAAATTGTTGCCACGCCGTTTGACAGGTACTTCACTGAAGTATCAGCGCAAAGTGGCTCAGGCGGTTAAAAAGGCGCGTCACCTGGCACTGATGCCATACGTAGCCGATATGTTGAAATAATAACACGGAGGGAAATTATCATGGAAGTGATTCTCAAATCAAACATTGAAAAGCTGGGCGCAAAAGACGAAGTCGTAAAAGTTCGTCCCGGCTATGCACGTAACTATCTCATCCCACGTGGATATGCGATTGCTGCAACTGACAGTTCTAAAAAGATGCTGACAGAAAACCTAAAGCAGCGTGCACATAAAGAAACCAAAATTCTTGCTGAAGCTCAGTCAATAGCTGAAAAGCTCGGAGCTCTGGAACTGAAAATCGGTACCAAGGCTTCTGAGACAGGCAAAATTTTCGGTTCTGTAAATACTATCCAGATTGCAGAAGCTCTGGGCAAGGCCGGTCATCAGATCGATCGCAAGAGCATCAGCATTTCTGACGAGCACATCAAAATGCTTGGTAACTACGAAGCGAAAGTGAAACTTCACAAAGAAGTTTCTGCTATCGTGAAGTTCGAAGTAGTTGCAGAATAACAAAGTACCCTACGGCCCAAAGCCTTAGTAAAAAAAGGGGTTGACGAGAGTCAGCCCCTTTTTGATTTTATAAAGAATAAAGAACAAACGCATGCTTGTGATGCATTGAATACTCTTAGCTCAAACCCTGAGCATTCCAAACAATCTTGTTGCGTTTAATCAAGCGAACTCACGGCTGACGAACAATTCTGGTGGTATAGGACTGATTGCCGCTTCTCAACAACAACAGATACATTCCCGGAGCACGCTCTGCCATGCTGATCTGACCTCCTGAAAACACCTTTCCTTCAGAACAAATTCGGCCGTTCAGATCATACAACACAAATGTCATTTCTGAAGGGCCAATAATTTCAATTGCGTCCTTAGTTATAGTCGGAAAAACTTTGATTGTGTTTTCAAGTTCGCCGACAGAAATAGGTATACAACCCGGGGGGCCAACAAGAATGGATCCACCAGTATAGATAGTATCTAATATTGGCGTAGTACCTTGCATATAAAAAACCAAAACCCTTAATGAATCTAATTCCTGAGAATAACTAAAAGACAAGTAGCCACAATTATTCGCCAAGGAGCAAAAATTAGACTCATAAGTTGAATCATCATAACTCAAATCAAAAGCATCGTACAAGCCAGTAAGTGAAAAATAATCTATTGACAAATTCACCTGGGGAGCTTCACCCACAACGATACCAAACGCAGCAATCCGGATAGACAAATCACCGAATTCGCAATTCATAACATCACGACAAACAGTATCGGTACAAGTTCCAAAAATAGTAGTCAAACAAACTGTTGTGCCGCTATACGGCGTCTGGCCAAAAGTGTAATTATTCATCGTAGTATCAGCTGGGCCAGTTGAAGGCCCATCACCAAAATCCCATATATAAGTGTATTCGGGAGATTCATTCCAGGCATGCAATGCTGTTGTCGGAAAGATGATTTCCTCGCCGATATCCGGAACCAATTCATAAGAAAACTCCGCAGAACACGTCGTATCCGGAGCATAGACCAACTCCACACATGCCTCCACAGTATCAGGACAAAACTCCGTGTAATACCACGCACAAATCTCATACGTGCCTGGCTCATACAAATTATCCACCACCCAGGTTTCCACTATCTGGGTGCCATCGCCCATGTCCCAATACATGGGATACTCTTCAGGAATACCGACTGCAGTAAAAGTGAACAAGCCTGTTTTTGTCTCAACATAACTGATCTCGATGCCGCACGCCTCGACGACTAGTTCTGCCGAAAGCAAAGAAGGTCCATCCCATGGACAATCAGCATCAAAAAAAATCACAGTAATAAGATAGGTGCCTGCCATGAACGCATGCGAAATCAGGGAATCATCAACTGCTGCGAAACCATCGCCAAAATCCCATGATACAGACTGATCGTTGTCAATACCGGCAATGAAAAAACTATACTCCGAATAATTGATAAAAGTTATTTGCAAGGAATCCGGGCAGATGCCATTCGTCTGCGACAATGCATTCAACCACAGCAGTAACAATGCACAACACAAGGTAACGAACCTTTTCATCTAGTCCAATTTTGATGTAGAAAAAATACCTGCTGCAATGCGGATACCCTCATACATTCAGTCAAAAATACGCTCTTCCGGTTCATAACTGTTCATTAAACCAAAACCGAATCAATGGTAAGAGAAAATCAAGAATAGCCAGAAAACAAAAGGAAAATACAAGAAGTTAGGAGACCAATTTTATCCCCAGTGACCACCAAGATCAGGAGTTAGCACAATCATCGCGAAAATAACAAGAACGATTGTTGCCATAATTCCGGAGATAACATAGAATGTAATGCCTATCCACTTTTGTCGGTGAAAACCCAAACGCCACTCTTTGAAGTTCATCCTTGCGGCAAACCAAATCAGGGCAGGAGTTAAAAATGCCAATGAGCTGTCTACATAAATACCGGGCCAAATCAGTGCATTCTTTCCGAGTTGAAAATTTTCTCTGAACACATGATGAATCACTAAGACTAAAACAACCAAGACAACCGATGCAATGAATAGAAACACGCCGTCAAATGGATTTGCTGCAATGCGAAACTTGATAATCAAAACAGCAAAGACAAAAATTGAAATTATTGCTATGGATGAGAATGCCAATTCAATTTTCCAGAGCCGTGGTAATTCCAGTGTTAATTCGCTCTGATATGCTCGCTTTGAAATCAACTCGCTTCGTTCCATGCTATAACCATCCTCTTCGAGCCTTGTATCAATATGTTCAATATACTTTTTGTTTTCGAGAATAAGAATATGGGCGAATGATGAAACCAACAGTGCACTCAAGGAGCATAGCAAAAGTGTAACGATCAATTTCATAACGCTGCAACAGTTTCAATCCGGCACATATTGCCCGTGAATGTGAAAATTAAACTTCTTTAGACATTAAAACCGGATTTCGGAAACTACCATTTCATGATCACTCAGCCTCCTGCCCTTTCCTGTCAATAGGTTTAGAATTTCGAACGAATGAACGATACAATTTCTTGAGCAAAAGATGTAGTCAATGTGCGATTCTTGTGAGCCCTCATTCAAAAAGCCGTTGTAAGTAGCAATCTGAAGTTGATCATATGGGCAAGTGCTTTGCAGCTCAGATTCCAATTTTTTATAAAGCGGATTATCAGGAGTCATATTCAAATCACCGGCCATTACAACAGTAACAACTTTATCGCGGTAAATTCTCACGATATCATTTATAATCCGGGCGCTTTCCAATCTTGCAACCTCTCCTTCATGATCCCAATGCGTATTGATTACGACAAGTTTTTTACCGGAAACAATTTCTTTCAATTGAACGACAGCAACAACTCTTTCGCAAGCAGCATCCCAGCCTTTCGAAGGTTTGTCAGGACTTTCGGACAACCACTTTGTTTCGGCCGCCATCAACTCAAATCGGGTGCTATCATAAAAAACCGGAATCATCTCCCCTTTCAGAATTCCATCCTCTCTGCCAACAGCGTAAGAAGCATAACGGGATAAGTAAGACTTCAGATAATCATGCTGATGAGATAGCGCCTCCTGAAAGCATATGATGTCCGAATTCACAGAATCAACCTTGTTTGCCATATCCTCTCTGCGCAACAGCCAACAGTCGTCACCATCATCGGGATTGTCATAACGAATGTTGTATGTGGCCACTTTTATAAGCTGGCCGTGAGATGTGAATGAAACACAAGTCAGGAAAACAAGCCTTAGAACAACCGATAATTGACTAAGCCTGATCAAGACTTTCCGCCACATTAATTCTGGACGGGCTTATAATACTTCATCGCTTCAGGCATGAACTCACGCAATGTTGAAATGCGCGTTTCGTCGCTTGGGTGCGTGCTGAGAAGTTCCGGAGGTGCTTGTCCACCGGACTGCGACATTCTTTCCCAAAAACCAAGAGCAGATTGGGGATCATAACCGGCCATAGCCATAAATACAAGCCCGAGTTTGTCAGCTTCAATCTCATGATTGCGGCTGTATGCCAAAATGCCCAGTTGCGAACCAATTCCATACGATTGAAGAAAGACATTTTGTGTAAGCGCAGGTTTTTCTGATAATGCCACACTGATAGCTAAACCGCCCAATTGAATTGCAAGACCCTGGCTCATGCGTTCATTACCATGACGTGCAATGGCGTGTGCTATTTCATGCCCCATTACCACTGCAAGACTGGCTTCATCCTGTGTTACGGGCAAAATGCCTGTGTAAACCACAACTTTTCCCCCGGGCATGCACCACGCATTCACTACATCTTCCTTCACAACATTGAATTCCCATTGGAAGCCCTCGACTCGATTCGACATGTGGTTGTCTGCAAGATATTTCTCCACAGAGCCTTTAATTTTTTCCCCAATTCTCCTCACCATTACAACATCAGCGTTGGATGGGGGTAATACATTGTTGGTATCCAGAAACTGCTGGTAAGAAGTTATGCTCATTCCTATCAATTCGCTCTCAGGAATGAGCCTCAATTGACGGCGACCGCTGATCGGAACTTTTGCACATGAAACTGCAATAGCAATGAGAACCATTAAGGCTAATACAACGTGCGTCTTTTTCATAAACAATTTTTCTAAATGAAGGAGAATAAATATCGAGGCAGAATTTATTCCTGGATTTCGGCAGTAAGACCTCTATCGAGCAATGCCGTGCACATTGGCTCTAGCTTTTCCCAACTGCCATTCTTGACAGCGCACTTCCCGTTATAGTGAACGATCAGTGTGCATTGTTCAGCCTGCATGGGTTCATGGCGGCAAACATCCATCAAAGATTCAATGACAAAATCGAAGGTATTGACTTCATCGTTGAAGAGGATAAGTTTCTTCTCTTCTACGACAACGGTTTCTTCTACCAATATTTCATCTAATTCGGTGAGTGCAGACATAATCGATCTAATATTATTGATGCAAAGGTACTAAAAACGAATTCAATATGAAAATCCTGAGATATTGATGAACGGTAATAGTTATAGTGAAGAACGCCTTTAATTTTGACTCACCAACACCAATTTATGAAGTCGATTCAAAATCTATTGATTACCTGCTTGTTCTGTCTCATCCTGAGCGGTTTGTATGCCCAAGAAAAGTCAAAAGTCTGGGAAGATAAATTCAAGCAACTCGGGCCCGAACTGTCTACCCCGAATGATCAGCGCACTGCGAGTGGAGCGCCAGGCAATGCTTACTGGCAGCAACGGGCCGACTACAATATGAAAATTCGCATCGACGAAGAGACCCAGCGTCTGGAAGGTGAAGAAACCATTACCTACTACAATCAGTCACCGGATGCGCTTCAATATTTGTGGCTTCAGCTGGATCAAAATGCGTTTGCCAAGACGAGCGACACTTATTCGATCGAACAAATGAAGATTGGCGAAAGTGTAAGCTACAATGACCTTGTCGACCTGGAGCCCTGGTACGACGGAGGCTTCAAACTCGATCAGGTGCTGGACGCATCAGGTAAGCCATTGAGATATACCGTCAACAAAACAATGATGCGGATAGACCTGGGTCAAGCTGTGAAACCGGGCGGCACTTTTGTTTTTAAGATCAAATGGTGGTATAACATCAATGACCGCATCCGTGTGGGTGGCAGGAGCGGCTACGAATATTTTGAAGAGGACAAAAACCATTTGTATACCATGGCACAGTTCTTCCCCAGAATGGTGGTGTATTGTGACAATCAGGGTTGGCAACACAAGCAGTTTCTCGGAATGGGCGAATTCACGCTGAACTTCGGAAATTATACAGTATCGATTACAGTTCCTGAAGATCATGTGGTATCAGCCACCGGTGTGTTACAGAATCCCAAAGAAGTGCTAACGGCAGAGCAGCAAAAACGCTTTGAAAGAGCAAAAAGCAGCTCAGAACCCATTGTGATTGTGACACAAGATGAGGCCGTAGAAAACGAAAAGGAAAAGAGCAAAAAGGAAAAAACCTGGGTTTTCAAAGCAGAAAATGTGAGAGACTTTGCATTTGCCACATCAAGAAAATTCATTTGGGATGCACAAGCAGTTGAAATCGGAGGTAAAAAGATTTTGGCCATGTCATACTATCCCAAAGAGGGAAATCCACTCTGGGGTCAGTTCAGTACGAGGGTCGTGGCACACACACTCAGGGTATATAGCAAATTCACCATTGACTATCCCTATCCTGTCGCCATCTCGGTTCACACCAAATGGATGGGAATGGAATATCCGATGATTTGTTTCAACGGCGGCAGACCTGAAAAAGACGGAACCTATGATGAGGATACACGCAATGGTATGATCTCGGTAATCATCCATGAAGTAGGTCATAATTTCTTCCCTATGATCATCAACAGCGATGAAAGACAATGGACGTGGATGGATGAAGGTCTCAATACTTTCGTTCAGTACCTCACCGAAAAAGAATATGACAGGAACTATCCGACAAGACGCGGTCCTGCCAGATACATTGTTGATTACATGAAAGGCGATAAAAGCACCATGTGTCCGATCATGACCAACAGTGAAAGCATTTATCAGTTCGGCAATAACGCATACGGCAAACCTGCAACCGGATTGAACATTCTCAGGGAAACCATCATGGGCCGTGAACTTTTTGATTATGCATTCAAAGAATATTGCCGTCGATGGGCCTTCAAACATCCCACGCCGGATGACTTTTTCCGCACCATGGAAGACGCCAGCGCGGTAGATCTTGACTGGTTCTGGAGAGGCTGGTTTTACAGCGTTGATCATTGCGATATGAACATGAAAGATGTGAAAATATTCAGATTGAACACACACAATCCAGAGATCGAAAAGAAGTCTGACCTTAGTCAAAAACAAGCCAAATCACCTGATATTTCACTCAAAAGAGATGTGGAAGAAGGTTTGAAGACCGAAGTGGATAAAGATCCAGATATGCGTGATTTTTATACGACTTACGACCCATACAGAGTAAGTGTCATCGATAAGGTCGAGTATGATGAATACGCCGCCAAACTAAGCGACCAGGAAAAAACACTGTTATCCTCAAATACACTATACTATCAGGTTACCGTGGAGAACAAAGGCGGTCTCATCATGCCTCTGATTTTCGAACTTGAATTTGTCGATGGCACGAAAAAGGAAATTAAGATTCCGGCAGAAATATGGAAGAGAAGTGAGCCCGAAGTATCCAAGGTTTTTGTTTGTTCCAAAGACGTGAAGTCCATCACGCTAGATCCATATCAGGAGACAGCGGATATTGATATGAGCAATAACTACTGGCCCGAGCGTATCGTCCCAACCAGATTTGAGCTCTTCAAAGAAAACAGCAGACGTAGCAGGGAAAACCCCATGCAGCGCGCACTGAAGGAACAGGAGAAAAAATAATCAGAAAGCGAGCAATCCGGTTATTCCGCAGAACTCAATTGAAGAATTCCATCAACCGTTCCTGTGGTAACAGCATGGTAGCTCGGTCTTGACTTCGCGTAAATACGCCTTGCCATTTCCATCTCACCTTTTTTCACCATAGCTTCAAACAATGGAGCAACAAATTTTCTGCGACCCACCTGCATAAGGAATGTTTCCAGTTCATCATATGCAGGAGTATATTTTTTCAGTATACTTTGCTCCAGCCATGCGAATAACACTTCATTGTTGCCTGTACCACTGATGTTATAAAGTTTATCCAGCTGCTGCATCTTCTTCGATTC
>JBEIHH010000085.1:0-13042 GCA_040381475.1 Crocinitomicaceae bacterium
CCATCGGCGGAAAAAGTGGAGGAATAACCAATTCGTAAGGAGTACCGCTGAATGGCTCTTCATCATCATCTTCATTGTCGCGTTTACATGCCGTGCAACTAAATGCAAGAATCAAAAGGAGAATTGCATATGTATATCTGGCCGAGTTCATTTCACCAAAGGTAATAACTGTTTGTTCTGCACAAAATTCCAATCCGTCAGTGATTGCAAAAATGCGACAAGATCTTTCTGCTCCTGTTCGTTTAGGTTGAGAGGTCTGACACGCGGATCCTTGTTGGCATGAGAATGCCCACCGCTATTAAAGAAAGTAACAACCTCTTCGAGGCTCCATATGCTGCCGTTGTGCATATATGGCGCAGTGAGTGCGATGTTGCGCAATGTCGGTGTTTTAAACTTGCCTATATCCTCCGGTTTGCCGGTCGCTCGTTCTTTGCCATGATCCACGTACTCTTCATAAAGTCCGACATTGTAATAACTGTGATCAGTCATGAATACATCCGGATGGCATGAACCGCACGTAGTTCTTTCGGAGAAAAAAAGCTCCATGCCGCGTATTTCATTTTCGTTCAATTCAGTTGTCATGCCCTGTTTGTATCGGTCGTAGCGGGAGTCGCCCGACATGAAAGTGCGTTGGAAAGCGGCGAGTGCTCTTGTTATAACAAACGGATCAATAGAATCACGACCATAAGCCGCTTCTGCAAGTGATCTCATTTCGGAATCGGCATTGAGTTTATCCACCGCGACCATCATATTCGTGCCCATCTCAAGCGAATCATGCAGCGGAGCCAGAACCTGTGTTTCCAGAGAAGGTACACCACCCTCCATCATTAGTCGTGGACTCCAGGCAAGATTAGCCAGCGTTGGGGCATTTCTCCTTCCTGAAAAGCCATGCATACCAATGCTCGTTGCTCTGCCATCGGTGAATGCCGCGCTGAGCACATGGCATGAGCCACAATTGAGATTGTCTTCAGCTGAAAGTCTGTTATCGTAAAAGAGTTTTCGTCCCAGCAAAATGCGCAATTTGCTTGGCTCATTGTCTTGGGGATACTTGACAGCGGGAAATCTTGCAGGAACTCTGATAAGAACAGCCTCATCCCGAAATTCAGAATTGTTCCCACATGCAAAGAGCAAGAAAAGCAGGCATCCTGAAATCAAAAATTTCATTGACTGATGATGATCGCTTCTTTGAAATTGTTCATAAACTTTTCAGCAAGTTCAGGATTGGTGCTTGTATGGGTAATAGCTTCAGTGGCTATATCAATACCATTGCTGTTATCATATCCCAGAATTTTATCCATGCGGATATCTATGACGATATCTCTGGCCACACCAGCTTCCATTTTCAAATTGAACTCATTGGATTCCACTTCACGGTAAGAAGAATCATCGCCGGCATGAATAGCCACAGGAATAAGAAGTGAAGTTCCTTCAACACCGGTTGTATCTGCCTTTCCTTCTAACTTGGAAAAAATATATCCTGTATTCCAACTCCAGAACATACCTTGTGAACCGGCTACGCTCAATGGATTTGAGCTTGGATACTGGGCCGGATCCTGGTCCTTGTTGTAATCTCTCGGAATACCAATTCCGAATCTGAATTGGGTATAAACACCATCCGGCACCACAAAAGACAACCTATTTTCTGATACATGGTTCAGTCGGAGAAAATCCTGAAGAACCAACTCTGAGCCATCTTCTTTCACCAGTGTCAACATTGCATAATAGGAGTCGAACTTGTCGATGCGCACACGATTGTTGAATGCATCGTAATAAACTTCTTCCATCAAAAAGTTACCACCCAACCATGAAGTTTTGAAAACCACATTAAAAGTTGCCGGGTTCTTTTCCTCTGGTTCATTCTTGCATGACTGCAAAACGACGAGTGCGGCAAAAAAGAGAATAGAGACGCGTTTTAACATGAATACTGAATGTATACAAATATAACAACCATAACGCAAATAAGTGCTCAAAGGTTGAATTTAAGGCAATATCATTGCACATTCAACGGTTGTGACTTTATCTTTCCCCCATGACTGACAGACCTTTCAAAGTGATCAAGGCCAGCGCCGGTAGCGGAAAAACCTATGCCCTGGTTCGTCAGTTCCTTGTCCTGGCTTTGCAGTCGGACTATACCGCGAACTACCGTCATATTCTGGCCATTACATTTACCAATGCAGCAGCAGCTGAGATGAAAGAAAGGGTGATGCAAAAGCTGCATGAATTTGCCGGTAGAACACCCTCTCCACTTGCGACAGAAATCGCTGAACAATTGGGTATTTCAGCGGAAAAACTTGGACTTCGTGCAGCGAATGCGTACAAAGACATGTTGCACCATTACAGTTATCTCAGCATACTGACTATCGACAGTTTTACCCATAAAATCATTCGGTCGTTTGCACGAGATCTCAGGTTGCACCACGATTTTAATATTGAAGTTGATGCTACCAGATTTCTTGAAAAACTGGTCGATGCATGTCTGCAGAAAGTTGGAGAGAGTGAGGAAATCACCAGATACCTTGAGGAATTTCTTACAGACAACATCGAAGAAGGAAAACGAATGCGACTGCATGACGAGCTGGTAGAAGCATCCAAGATCATTCTCAGAGAAGACTCACTCAATTCACTAGAAAAACTGGGGCAGCTTTCACTGGAAGATTATGCCAAAGTCAGGAAAACATTGATCTCAGAAAACAAGTCGTTCTCGGATAATGCGAAGACAATTTCAAAAAACGCGCTCGAATATTTGAAGAAAGTTGATCTTGAAATTTCAGACTTTTCGAATGGTGGAAAAGGCAACATAACTGTATTTAAAAAAGTTTTATCCGACGATATAGATATACCCGGATCAAAATTTTACGATTGGCCGGATGCCAAAAACAAGGCCAATGGCAAGGCATCAACTGAAGTAAAAAAAAGGATAGAAGAGCATGCAGAAACTATTGTTGGATACTTTCATGAATTTAGCTCCGTTGTGAACGCATCCAGCGTTCAAAAATTCAAGATGAATCAAGTCATTCTCAAGAACCTGCATACCACAGGTCTCATGGAGAATCTCAATGAAATAGGTTCACAATTGCGAGAAGAAGAAAATATTCTTCTCATTTCAGATTTTCACAAGAAGGTCAATGAAATAGTGCGAGATAATCAGGCACCTTTCATTTTTGAAAGAATAGGTGTTCGCTACAAACACATTCTCATAGATGAGTTTCAGGACACCTCATTGCTGCAATGGTCGAATACGCTGCCATTGCTTGAAGAATCGCTTAGTCAGAAGCAGACCAATCTCATAGTCGGTGATGCCAAGCAATCGATTTATCGATGGCGGGGAGGAAATGTAGAGCAATTTATTGACCTTCCCGAGGTGCCGTTGGAAGCCGGTCGACCCGATGCCCAAAGACTGTTCAGAGAAAACATAGAAGTGCTTCAACTCCGAGAGAACAGAAGAAGCAGGACGAACATTGTAGAGTTTAACAACAAGGTATTCAGCAAACTCTCCGGAATTCTAGGCAAGTACCAAAATGTTTATGCCGATGCCGCCCAGGTAGCTACAAGGTCATCCGGTGGATATGTAAAATTCGAAATCATTGAAGAAAAAGATAAAATTGAACGAACATCCCTTACATACAATTCGATCGTCGAAAAAATCAACAATTGCCTTTCCGCCGGATTTCAGCCTGGAGACATTGCCATACTTGTGAGACGAGGAGAACTGGAAGGAGCACTTATCGCAGAAATGTTGGTTTCAAAAGGATACAGGGTTGTTACCAGAGACAGTTTTCTGATTCAGAATTCACCTGTTGTGAGGCTAGCCATGGGTTATCTGGGATATAAGTCTGATCCGTCTAAGCATTTTTACGGGGTAGAAATGGTTCAGGCATACTCTCAAATTCTTGGAAACGATATGCTGGATATTTTTTCAGGCCAATACATGGTCATTGAAAAAAAACTCACTGAAATCCGGCTAAACGATTTTTTCCGGGAAGAAACCGGGGTTGATTTAAACTCGATCACGGGCAATCCTTACAATCAAGCCATCGCGTTGTTGCGGAGTTTCAAATTGACACTGGACACTGCCACAGAATATCTGCTTGAAAAAATCAGATACTACTGCATCCAGAAACAATGGAGCATTCATGACTTCATTGTCTGGTGGGAGGATTCAAGAGCCAAATTGTACACTGCATCGGCTGCAGACAATGGATCAATTCAGATCATGACCGTGCACAAGGCCAAAGGACTTCAGTTTCCTGTTGTTATATATCCGCGTTACGCCAATTCCTACAACAATAAGCATTTGTGGGTCAACACTGAAATGAATGAAACAGGATTACCCTGCGCCTATGTGAAGTATTCCAAATCTGCAGAGAGCATACTTGGCTTACCTGAATTTGTGGCCGAAACCGAAAAAGACTTGCTGGACGAAACCAACGTAGCTTATGTAGCCATGACACGGGCAGAAGAGCGCTTGTACGTCGTACAGCAATTTGGAGATAAGAATGACTCTTACACCAAGCAATTCATCGCCTGCATCGAGGAAGAGTTTCCGGAACTTCGAACAGACAAACAATTGCATCTTGGAGAAGAATTACCCTACGAATCGAAAATTCCAGCCTCCAACACAGAATCAATTGACCTCAGTAAGGAAGAATCCGTATTGCCTGATTTCAGAGTCATTCCGGCGCGGGTAAAAAAAGACAAACTGCGTGAACTCGGGGAGCTTGTTCACGAATGCTTTGCCACATTGGAGAATGCAAACTCAATAGCGAAAGTGGTGGAGTCCGTGTGTGAGCGCAATGGAATACATGCTAAATCCAAACGACAACTGATCGAAAACGAAATCAACAGCACATTCAGGAATGATCAATTCTCATCATGGTTCACGCCTGATCTGAAAACTTACAACGAGCGAGAAATCATCACTTCAGAAGGCCAGGTTCTCCGGCCCGATCGCGTCATTGTTCGTGAAGACGAAGTGGTTGTAATTGATTATAAGACGGGCGAAGTTTCAGATTCACATCGTTCTCAAGTGAAAAAATACTTACATGCACTTGGTTCAATGTATACCCAACCCGTGAGAGGCTATTTATTCTATACAAAAAATCAGGAGAGCATTGAAGTCTTGCCATAGTTCTTGACCTGCAATAAATCGGGACAGATGTCACCAACATCGAATCGACTGAAGTTAAGAATACCTTACATTCGTATCTGCATCAACCTGTATTTGTTATGAACCTTATCCGGAACGGCATTTTACTCTTATTGTGCCCTTTTGCTTTACAGACCAATACCCACGCCCAACAGCATCCGCTTTGGGAATCGGGTAAACTATCGCATTTATCGGAAGCCCATCCTCCTGCGGAAAGCAGAGCTGCTGCCTGCGCTCCAGCAACTGCACTCCGTGATCTCGAATGGAACAATATTGATGCTTTGATAGAAACCGGAGGTTCACTCTGGCAAGACAGAGCCAACGGCCGGTCTCATTATTTCGCACCGAAATCAGGTGATGTGGGAGTGATGTTCGCCGGTGCATTGTGGCTCGGAGGTGTATCTCCCGATCAACAATTGAAACTTGCGGCATTGCTATACCGGTATTCAGGCAATGACTACTGGCCAGGGCCCCTGTCAACAGAAGGCACCGCAGAAGTGGATGCAGCTACGTGTATTTTATGGGACAAATTCAACGTCACTTATAGAAGTGATGCCGCCAAACACAGACAGTACTTCGAGTGTATCAATGACCCTGATTGTGATCTAGCAGAAATATTTCCAGAGGGCTATGTGATTCCATCATATTTTCAGGATTATCCCGCTCACGGAAATGTAGCACAGGGTCAGGACTTCTACCTTTCTCCATTTTACGATTTTGATAAAAACGGAAGTTATGATCCCGCACAGGGAGACTATCCATGGTACGACCTTACAAGAGAAATTGATTGCAGCGCACGTAAGCGTGAAGATGCCGTACCGCTTTTTGGAGATCAGACTTACTACTGGATATTCAATGACAAAGGCAATATTCATAGCGAATCAGAAGGTCAGCCCATTGGTATGGAAATTAGAGCGCAGGCTTTTGCTTTCAGCACAAATGATGAGGTAAACAATATGACATTTTATAACTATGTTCTGATCAATCAGGGATCGCAAACCTTGCAGGAAACTTATTTCGGCACATGGATAGATCTCGATATTGGCGGACACGTCGACGATTACGTAGGATGCGATGTTCAACGGGGACTTGGTTATGGCTACAACGGAAATGCGTTTGACACACCCACCGGATTGTCACTTGGTTACGGTGATAATCCGCCTGCCGTTGGCGTTGACTTTTTCGAAGGGCCATATCAGGACGCCGACAACATGGATAATCCGCTAACGACTGATGCTCTTCAGGCACTTGATCAAAAAGGAATTCCTTACAAGGGCATTGGTATTGGATATGGTGATGGCATTGTGGACAATGAACGATTCGGCATGCGCAAATTTCTGTATCACATTTCCGGATCTGCAAATAACGGTCCACCAACCACGGCAGCCCATTATTACAACTACCTCAGGGGCTTCTGGAAAAATGGACAACGCATGGTGTACGGAGGCAATGCACTGACACCATCAACCGGAGCCGATTTGAATGTCCCAGCCGACTATATGTTTCCCGGTGATACAGATCCATATCACTTCGGAACATACGGTGTGGTAACTGAACCATGGACAGAAGTGAGCAGCGGTAATGCACCGAGTGACAGACGTTTCATGCAAAGTTCAGGGCCATTTACACTGGAGCCCGGTGATTACAACAACATCACAGTAGGTGTGGTATTTGCAAGCGCCACTACCGGCGATCCGTTTGATTCAGTGGAAGAAGTTCGGGTGGCAGATGACAAGGCACAAGCACTGTTTGATAACTGCTTTGAACTTGTTTCCGGTCCTGATGCACCCGATGCAGTTGCGGTAGAATTAGAAAACGAATTGGTGCTCATGTGGAGCAACGAAAGTTCACTCAGTTCAAATTTCCATGAAACATACCAGCTGATTGACCCAACTATTCCAGAACTCAAACCGGATGGTACGCCTTACACCATCGAAGAGCGCAGCTATACATTTCAGGGCTATATGATTTACCAGTTAAAGAATGAAGAAGTATCATCTTCAGATCTGGAAGATGTCAGTCTTGCAAGATTGATTGCGCAGTGCGATGTAGAAGATGATGTGGCTACCATCGTCAATTATGAAAAAGATGCTGCAACGAATGAGATCGTTGGTAAACTCAAAGTTCAGGGTGCGAATCAGGGAATCTTTCATTCATTGCGTGTAACAGAAGATGCTTTTGCTCTCGGTACCAAACGACTCGTGAATCACAAGACTTATTATTTCATGGTGATTGCATATGGTTATAACAACTATGATGATTTTTCAATGACAACGTTGAGCGGACAGGATGAGTTGTTCTTGGCATCACGCAAATCTGCGTTGCTGGATATTCCTGTTATTTCAGCCATACCACACAAGGTTAATCCGCAAAACGGGGGCACCATTCAGCAGTCGGTTTACGGACAGGAACTCGCGCTAACGCAGATAGAAGGAACCGGAAACGCAGACAGGTATATTGACATTACCTCTGCAACTGAAAATGAAATTCTACAATTCAACAAAGCTGAAAATATTTCTTATGAATCGGGAGCAAGTCCTGTTCGTGTGAAGATTATCGATCCACTTCGGGTACCCGCAGCAGATTTTGAATTGCGTCTGGCGCCTTCAAATCAGGATCTGGATAGCGACACAGCTTATTGGCAACTAACCAATACCACTACCGATGAAATCTATGATTCGAAACATACCATCGACAATCTGTTCGAAGAAATTCTTCCCGACTGGGGAATAGCTGTTGAGTGGAAACAGATTTATTACGACGACGAAACGAAAGAACATTTCACTCCGCTAGTTGATGCAGGTATTGCATATGACAATCCCTCGGAAGCGTGGTTATTTGGTTTTCCTGACAACGACAGTTATTCAGAATTCAATTGGATACGCGCCGGATCAGGATATCGTGATCCCGAAAATGGAGATCCGACAGAAGTCGCATACAACGACTATATCGATGGATCAACCGCTGCCGGAAGTCCCCCGAGATATTTTACGGATGCACAGGAAGAATATGAAGGGCTGCTCGGCGGAACATGGTCGCCGTTTTGTCTGGTGAGTGGAACAAATTACAACGCTACTTTGGAAGAATGGATTGCATCGGTTGCACCAACAACTAAACTGCACAGTGGAGACCTAACGCCGGTTGGTATGCCGGCTTACACATCAAACATCAAAGGTTTGAATAATGTTGATGTAGTATTTACATCTGACAAACGATACTGGACACGTTGTGGTGTTTTTGAAATGCAGGCCTTAGAAGCATTATCGCAAGGCAATGCGGAAAAACTGCAGATGAGAATACATCCGTCCATCGATAAAAATGGAATTGCCTCAGGACAACCAGGATGTAACGAGGCAGAAGCAACTGCCAATGGCCAGCAGCCTGAGGGCATGTCATGGTTTCCAGGGTACGCCATTGATCTCAGCACAGGCGAACGACTCAACATGGCCTTTGGCGAGGACAGCTGGCTCGTGGGTGAGAATGGCAATGATATGATCTGGAATCCGACATCAAGATTTGTTTCCGCTCAGGGCGATGTGGTATGCGGTGGTCAGCACTGGATATATGTGTTCAAGAATATGCGTCATCTCGAGAACGATGAAGACATGATGCCCGCTTACGACGAAGGAGCATATTTGTATGCTCAGCGCGCCGGCGATGGATCGCTGAGCAATTCAAGACTGAAAGACATTTTCAGTGCATGCACCTGGGTGGGTTCGGCAATTACCATTGCCGACTATCCTCTGAAGAGTATGGCCGACGGATTAGTACCTGGTAATGCTAGGATTAGCCTTCGCATAGCCAAACCTTACCGCAAGTACGACATTCTACATTCCAACATTGAAGACTACACAGAATCCATCAACTGGTGGAATCCGGTTTACACATTCAGCACAAGATCATTAGAAACTATAACCGGTCACACAGAGAGCATAGCTGATGGATTGGACAATATCAATATCGTACCCAATCCGTATTATGCATTTTCGAGTTATGAGATCAACAAACTTGACAACCGCGTGAAGATTACCAACCTGCCGAATGAGTGTACGATCACCATCTATGATTTGAACGGCACGCTGATCAGGCAATTCAAGAAAGGAGATCCGACAACTTATCTCGACTGGGATTTGAAAAATGCAAAAGGTATTCCCATCTCCGGAGGCACCTATGTTGTTCACATCGACATTCCTAATGTAGGTGAAAAGATTCTGAAATGGTTCGGTGTAATGCGTCCGATTGACCTGGATAGTTTTTAAGAGAATATCATGGCCGGATTATATTTTGAAATCAAAAATGTCTTTACAAGAAATATTTGAAGGGGAAATAATTGAAGAGTGAACGAATTATTCTAACTTCGAACGATCCAGATATTTGGAGCAGGTCTCCTTTCTCATGATCCTGATATTGATCGTATCTGACATACGACAATGACTCAATAAATGACAAAGAAAAAAACATTTTCGTTCAAACTTTTTCGTTGGAAAAAACTTGGTCCCGGACTTGTAACAGGTGCCAGTGATGATGACCCATCAGGCATTGCCACATATTCACAAGCTGGTGCTTCCTATGGACTTGCAACGTTATGGACTGCCATAATAGCTTTTCCGCTGATGGCTTCAATTCAACAGATGTGTGCTAGAATTGGGTTGGTAACCTCACAAGGTTTGACAGGAACACTAAAAAGACACTATCCGAGACCCTTATTGTATTTGATGTTGGTGTTTAGCTTTCCTGCCATTGTAATGAATATTGGTGCCGACATTGCGGGAATGGGCGCTGTTGGTAATTTACTATTTCCAACTATTGACGCTAATTATTTCAGTGTTCTTTTCACCATTATTCTTTTAGGTTTAATTATCTACTTACCCTACCAAAAAATTGCTTCAGCTTTAAAGTACCTGTGCATTGTTATGTTGGTTTATTTTATTGTCCCATTTTTGTATAAACAGGATTTCAAGGAAATTCTTAAATCGACATTCATTCCAACTCTAAAGTTTGACAAGGATTTTATTGCCATTATTGTAGGCATACTTGGCACCACAATTTCACCATATCTATTCTTTTGGCAAGCATCTGTAGAGGTAGAAGAAATGAAAGACAAGAGAAAGCATTTGATTGTGAACAAAAAAATAATACATGCGATGAATCAAGATGTGGATTTTGGAATGACAGTTTCTGGTTTTGTGATGTATTTCATTATTCTTACTACCGGAACTGTTTTATTCAAAAATGGCATCCATCAAATTGACACAGTTGAACAAGCGGCAATGGCCTTAAAACCATTAGCAGGAAACTTCACTTATCTCCTTTTCGCAATAGGAGTAATCGGAACAGGGCTTATAGCAATTCCGGTATTGAGTGGTTCCATTTCTTATATAATTACTGAAACATTTGGCTGGGAACAAGGGCTTGACAAAAAATTTCATGAGGCAAAAGCATTTTATGTCATTATAGCTATTTCGTTGATACTCGGTTTGTCTATGACCTACATAGGCATCACACCAATTCAATCACTAATCTATACTGCCATTCTTTACGGACTTACAGCTCCTGTTCTTATTGCAATCATCCTTCACATTTCGAACAACAAAAAAATAATGGGAGAAAATACAAATGGAACCAAAACAAATATTCTTGGCTTTGCCGCATTAATCATTATGACAGTGGCTGCAATTGCCTTAATTTATACTCAACTTTCAGACAAGTAAAAGCCATGACCCCAAAAGCACTAAAATTCAAGACAACCATTCTGAATAAACTTCAAAGTCATCCGCATTGTATCAACAACTAAGCTGTTCCTAACACGATTCTGGCAAAAGACGCGGTTCAGAAGCGAAGCATGCACATTCTTGTTCTCAAGCCAAAAAATCTATCACTCGCGAATGGTATTTTTCACAACAGGCTCGGGCTTAGGCACACTGCGCCGCGCTTTGCGTATACTCACATTGAGATCAAAACCCATCAGCACAATCACGCAGTTGATGTTAAGCCAGATGAGCAAAATCAACAAGGTTCCAAGGGAACCATAGAGTTTGTTATAAGAAGAAAAATTCTCAATAAAATAAGCAAATCCGATAGAGGTCACCACAAAACTCAAGGTAGCCAGTGTCGCTCCGGCATTAAAATAACGGTATCCTCTCAACCTCCTTCGCGCGCCTACATTGTAGAGAATACTGATGATTGTATAAATCAAAAAGACGGAAACGACCCACTTGGCAAAGTTCAATATCGGAAGATATCCTTTGTCACCAATGATACCGACTTCGTGGAGATATTCGAATACTACGCCACTGAATACTAGAATAATAACAGCAAGCAGCATAAAAAACCCGAGCACGAAAATGAGTATCAGGCTGGCAATGCGCATCATCACAACATTGTGCTTTTCTTCGATGTGATAACTCTCGTTGAATCCTATCAATATTGCATTGATACTGTTCGAGGCATAATAAATTACAAGTATGAAACCCAACGAAAGAAGTGCGCTGTGTTTCTGATTGATCAGGTCGTCCAGTGTTTCTTCAAACAAACTAAATGTGTCGCCCGGAAAAAATCCACGAATACTGTCGAACAGTGATTCCTGGAAATTATCAATCGGAATAAAAGGAATGAGCGTCAGCAGCAGGATGATCGCCGGGAAAAAAGCCAGAAACAACCTGAATGAAATGGCAGAAGCCCGGGTCGCCAGCTGTCCCTTCACGACTGCTTCAACAAAGAACGAGGATACGTACCACAAAGACAATCCCTGAAATCCGGGTGGATGAATCTGCTTCAAAAAATGAATACTCCGCTTAACTCCCTTAAGGTTAAACAGTTTTCTATTCCATTTATTGAAAATCTCTTTCATCGGGGGCTAAGATATAATTGCCGTGCAGCAGATAGCCACTATTCCGGCCGTTAGATATGGACAAATCTACCGGTATATTCTGAAGCACTATTAATGCCTAAATTTGGCATGTCGGCGCACACCGTATGCAAAAAACACATCTTTCTATAGTTAGTCCGGTTTATCGCGCGGAAAAGATCATTCCGCAGCTGATTGAGCGCATTCTAGAGAATGCGGAAAAAATCACTTCTGAATATGAAATTATTCTTGTAGAAGATTGCGGGCCTGATAATTCATGGGAGGTCATGCAAAAAATGGCTGCCGCGAATCCGAAAATCTTAGCCATCAAACTCAGCAGGAATTTTGGCCAACACTATGCCATTACAGCAGGCCTTGACCATGCGCGGGGTGAATGGGTGGTGGTAATGGATTGTGATCTGCAGGACGTACCTGAAGAAATTCCAGCCTTATATAAAAAAGCACAGGAAGGTTATGACATCGTGCTCGCCCGCAGAGCAGTGCGCAAAGACCACTTGCTGAAACGTATGTTCTCGGCTGCATTTTACCGAACACTGGGTTACCTAACCGGCTCCGATCAGGATGAAAGCATTGCCAACTTTGGTATGTACAACCGCAAGGTTATACAAGCGGTTGTCAGTATGCGTGAATCGATAAGGTACTTCCCCACGATGATCAAATGGGTCGGATTTAAATCCATCAAAATGGACGTCGTACATGACCACCGGGCTGATGGAAAATCAAGTTACAACTTTCGCAAACTATTGCATCTTGCAACGGACATTATCCTGGCCTATTCCGACAAACCACTTCGCATCATGGTTCGCTTCGGCTTGATTATTTCTTTTGCTTCATTTGTAATCGCCTTGAGGTTACTCTATCTGTGGGCAAACGATAGCATTGAAATACTTGGATATACAAGTCTTATGGTGTCGATATGGCTTCTTTCCGGATTGATAATCTCGACGCTTGGATTGGTTGGTTTATACATCGGAAAAACTTTTGAAGGTGTGAAGAAGCGACCCATTTACATTATCGATAAAATCATC
>JBEIHH010000086.1:0-12918 GCA_040381475.1 Crocinitomicaceae bacterium
CGTCGCATTTGGCCAACCCCGGGTATAGTCTTTTTAATGACACAGCCTGGTATTTTATCACCGCCGGCACCACGCCAGGATTGCGCATGGGATTTAGCAACGCCAACAATTTCGAAGATTTTTCACCGCTGCCCTTTTGTACATTTCGGTCGGAACTTGAGTTTCATACCGAATACCTGTTAGGCAGTCAGGACGCAAACGGAATCAGCCTACCTATTTATGAAACCGCAGAAGGCTGGTTCGATACCCGTTTTCCCAAAGGGGGCTCACATGAAAAATTCGTTCCAACGCCCTTTTCATACAATGCTCCCGGCACACCGGATGCCAAAGTGAGATGCATTTCAGCAAGCGCTTCGATGGCTGTCGGATTTCCCAATCATCACTTACAGGTTGGTTGGGGTGATCCACTGAATATTGCTTATGACACAGCATATTATGGCTATCAACTGAATAACCTGACGTTTTCCATTGCAGCGCAACAATTGGCGAATAGCACGCGGATTGTGCACCGCAGCGTTGACGATCTGGGCGTAGCCGCAGATTTTCATGCGGTAAGCTACATCAGCATTGATTATCCGCGCACTTTTGATTTTTCAACCTCAAACTATACCCGGTTTAGCATAGCACCCGATAACAGCCTTAGCCATGCCCGCCTGACCATGAATACGCAGGCAGGCTCCAGACTTTTCGCAAGATACAATACTCAAATAACAGAAATTGAACTTACTTGGAATGGTGCGCAATATGAAGCGCTTGTTCCCACGAACAGCTCCTCCGCAATTGAACTGATACTTGTTTCGGTTCTCAATTCGCTCACTTCGATTTCGCCTGTAACTACCAGTGGGTATTTCACGCCTTATTATCAAAGCAATCTGAGCAATGGTTTTCTGATCGTTACGCATCCTATGCTGATCCCCGCAGCACAGAACTATGGTGCGTGGAGAAACACCAATGAAAGTTCGTCACTGGTAGCTAACGTCGAAGAGTTGTATATGCAATACGCTTATGGTATTGAGAAACATCCGTTGGCCATCCGTCGCTTTTGCGACCATTTGCTCAACGTATGGAATGAACCTCCGCAACATCTTTTTTTGATAGGAAAAAGTATTCATGACGCCGGTGTAAACGGAGTGACCGGCTCGAGAAACAACCTTGACAAGTACAGCAGGAATCTTGTTCCCACCTGGGGTTATCCCGGCAGTGATGCCGTTTTTACCTCAGGGCTTGCAGGAACCGTTCATCAGCAAGCCATTCCAACCGGCAGACTGGCCGCCAATAATGGTTCGCAGGTTCTCGAATATTTGAACAAAGTAATCGAACACGAAACGCAGCTGCCAGATTTATGGCAGAAAAACGTGATGCATTTTGGCGGAGGCACTATTCAGTTCGAGCAAGACATGTTTCGCAATTTTCTGAATGGATACAAAGCCATCGCCAGCGACACAAGTATGGGCGCGCAGGTGTATTCGTTTTTCAAGAATACAACCGATCCGATACAGATGAATGTTTCCGATTCGATTCAACTTCTCATCAATGAAGGAGTATCGATGATGACATTTTTTGGCCACGCAAGCAGCACCGGATTTGACCAGAACATCGATAGTCCGCAGAGCTATAGCAATCAAGGAAAATACCCGCTGCTCATAGGCAATTCATGCTATACAGGAAACATACATCTCGGCACGAATGAAAGCGCCAGCGAAATGTTTGTGCTGGTTCCCAACCGCGGCATGATTGGGTTTTTAGCAAAAACAGATCTCGGTTTGCCTGGATTTCTGGATTTGTACACCAATCAATTCTACCGACAAATCTGTCAGGAAAATTATGGTCGCAGTATTGGCTATTGCATGAAAAAATCGGTTGAAAATTTTCAGGTCGATAACAATTTGTACCGCACCAATGCAGCGTATAATTTTGCGCTGCATGGTGATCCGGCCATAAAAATTCATCCACACAACAAACCCGATTATCGTGTCGAAATTCAAGACATCTATTTTTCACCTGACGACATTACAGCTTCAATGTCTGAATTTACAGTGCAGGTCGTTATCGACAATCTGGGTAAAGCAGTAATGGAAAATGTAGGTGTTGAATTGGTAAGACATTATCCCGACGGAACTGATTCCACATATGTCATGATCGTCGATCACATACTGAATCATGATACTGTCATCTTTCAGATACCAAACAATACAGACATCGCTGCGGGTGAAAACACATTTGATGTATTTGTAGATTATCCGATCAATCTGGTGGATGAACTCGAAAACACTTCGAACAACATTGTAACAGGTAAATCACTTTTGATAACATCAGGGGATCTGTTTCCTGTTGTTCCTTATGAGTTCGCTGTAATTGATCAACCTCAGCCAGTACTTCGCGGCTCAACAGGATTTGCATTCGAACCCGAACGCACCTATTTGTTTGAAGTAGACACCACGGACTTGTTCAACTCGCCGATGCTTCAGGGCACAAGCATCACTCAAACCGGAGGCGTTGTAGAGTGGCAATTGCCATTTGTCATGACAGACAGTATGGTCGTTTTCTGGAGATGCACTGCTGATAGTACATCACCAGAAAACGCATACAGATGGCGGACAAGCAGCTTTCAATACATTGCAGATAAAACCGGTTGGGGACAAGATCATTTCTATCAGTTCCGCGACAATGCACTCAGCAACCTTGGTTATGATGCGCAAAACCGGGTGTGGGATTTTGCGCCAACACTCGCCAATATGAAATGTGAAGTGTATGGTCAAGCGAATTCTCTTTTCGAAGGATTGGCCACACGTTATCAGTTAAATCTGAATGTACAGGAATACGGAGGTTATGGTTATGGCCTTCCGGCTTTGATGGTGGCGGTTCTCGACAGTGCCACTTTTATTCCATGGGAAAGCAATTTCAACGGAGAAAACCCACAACATGTTTATGGCAATACCATGATCAGTGCAAACGCACGCGCACGTGCAGAAAGATATTTCATCTTTCAGCAAAACGATGCCGATCAACTTGAAGGTTTTGTCAACATGATGGAAGAAATTCCGGACAACAATTACGTGCTTGTTTACACATGGCAATACGCAGTCAAAGACAACTGGCAAGCACTGGCACCTGAAGTTTTTGATGTCTTCGAAAATTTAGGTGCCACCAACATTGCGTCATTGGCAGACTCCTTGCCTTTCATTTTTTTCATGAAGAAAGGACATCCTGAGACAGTTGAGGAAGTGGTCGGAGAATTTTCTGATTCCTACATTTCGCTGGAAGTTCCACTAACAGGATCGCTTGGTTCAGGAACCATGCGCAGCCCAGTCATTGGCCCGGCCAGTGAATGGCAAACTGCTGAGTGGGAATTTTCATCCATGGAAGTCACCCCGGGTGATTCTGTGCAATTGCAGATAAGGGGCATTGGTGTTCAAGGAAACGAAGTCTTGCTACATGAATCAACTTCAGTAAATGGTGAGTTCACCAACATCTCATCCTTTGTTTCTGCCGAAAGTTATCCCTATCTGCAATTCGAAGCATCGTTGAAAGACCTTGAGTCTTATAGTTCACCACAAAATGAAAAGTGGCACATACTTTATTCTCCGGTACCTGAATGTGCCATAGATCCTGTAAGCGCTTTTGTGAGTGCAAATGATACGGTGGATCAGGGAGAAACATGGTATGTTGCTGTAGCCATCAGAAATATCTCCTCCGTTGGCATGGACAGTTTGAAAGTGCAATACAAACTGGAAGACCAAAACAGAGAGGAACATATACTGAATTATCCATTGCAGGCGCCATTGGGGGCGGGAGAAATTCTTTACGACACCCTGATTATTTCGACGGACAATTTTCCGGGCGCCAACACCCTGTATATTGAAGCAAATCCGATAGACAGCGCCACCAGCAGACCACACCAACCCGAGCAATTTCACTTTAACAATCTGGCGAAGTTTCACTTTTATGTAGAGCCCGACAACATCAATCCATTGCTCGATGTCACATTTGATGGCATACACATCATGAATGGTGATATCGTTTCATCGCAACCGGAAATCACGATTTTATTAGATGACGAAAGCCAGTACTTCATTTTGAATGAAGAAAGTGACACCTCACTATTTAAGCTATATCTGAGAAAACCCGGGGCGGATTTTCAGCCAGTATACTTCAGCAATCCGGAGCTGGAATGGCTTCCGGCAAGTGCCCCGCAGAACAAATGCAGAATTCACTATTCACCATTCTTTTCGAAAGACGGCATCTACTCGCTTCGGGTTCAGGCGAGCGACAAAAGTGGCAATATCTCAGGAGAAAAAGATTACCAGATAGATTTTGAAGTTATCAATCAAGCAGCTATTACCGAAGTATTAAATTATCCGAATCCATTTTCAACCAGGACACAATTCGTATTCACGCTCACTGGCAGCATTCCGCCGGATGAAATGAAAATTCAGATCATGACTGTTGGAGGAGATATTGTGAGGGAAATAACCCAGGACGAAATGGGTCCGATGCGGATTGGCCGCAACCTGAGTGATTACTGGTGGGATGGTACCGATGAATTTGGAGATCAGCTGGCAAATGGAGTTTATCTCTATCGGGTTATTGCCAAAATCGATGGGCAGGAAATCGGATTCAGAGAAACCAATGCCTCCCGCTTTTTCCATAAAGGCTTTGGTAAAATGTATCTAATGCGCTGAATTTGATTTATTTACATAAATATACCTCAATCTGTTGCTCCTCATTCAGATTCATGCCCGAAAATATAGCGTAAAGATTACACTTAACTAAGACTTTACTTGGTTGATCAACTTCATATTGCTTATCTTTACCGCCCTATCGACTTGCCCAAACCCCAAACGCCCACAAATTAATTTTAAATTTAACTAAGATGAAATTGCAGAAATTTCTACTTCTTGTTTATTTAGTCGTATCAGCAATATTCGCCAACGCTGCTTGGGACGTTTACAAATCAGGTCTCAGTCTGAATGGGGGATACTACGACTGCCAGTTGAATACGGCTGCGCCGGATTTTCAAAATAGCTACTTCGGAAGATTTACTACGTCCGGCACCCTCACCTTGGACTTCTCTGAGGTTTTGACATTTAAAAATGGCGCTTCCGATGTCTGCTCAGCTAACCTCTACTACAGGGTTTACAGAACCTGCGACACACCGCCTTCGTTTACACCGTTTTCGTTGCCATTTTGCTGCAATTACCTGCAGACCAATGCTTGTTCGGGCGGTACACCTTGTGGTCCAGATTTAGGCAATGCTGGCGACCAGAAATGGCGTGGAGTTCCGGGCTCTACCATAAATCTCATCAGTGGCCTTACGCTATCAGGCACATACATCATTGAAGTTTATTACGACATCACCGGTGGTGATTCAGGTGGATGTGCCAGTTCAAAATTCTCATCCAATGGAGGAGCGAATTATCGCGCCTATTTTGAGTTTGAGATGAATGACAATTTCACTGATCTCAACTTCAATACTCCAACCTGGAATGGCGATGTGGCCAATTTCAGCGCGATAGCCAACAGCACATGTTCTGGACTTACCGGCTCAGAAAATTTCCGCACGCACACCGTTCGCTTGAACGTTGGCAGCGGGAGCGGAACACAGCACATCAGCACACAGATCGCCACATGGGATGCTCAACAGGAATGGTATTTCTGGATCGGTCGCAATGGGATCGGAGGTGCGCCTTCAGATTTTGACGCAAACAATCAGCAGGCCATCTATCTGTACTCGACTGCTTCCAATCTTGAAGGCTCGCTCAACGGCTATAGAATACTGGTAGGACAAACAGGTGCCAGTTTCATCAGATTGCAGCGAATTGATGGCGGAACGCCGACGACCATTTTTACATCATCGACAGGCGTTCCCATAGGGTTGACAGATTACGGTATTTCCTTCAGGATTACCCGCTCACAACTGGGAGTTTGGACTATTCGTACTTCGACATTGCCCACCAACGGTGCCAATACGCAGAGTACCCCCACGCCCAACAGCTGTCCTGAAGTTCTGTCTACCGTGAACCATGGCAACGTAACTGACAATACCTATGCTCCAGCAGCAAATGGTCATTTTGGTTTTATGGCCATTCACGATGCAACCGTAGAGGGCAGACAAGCTGCGGAATTCGACAATTTCCGATTCCGCGCACTACCTCCTGATACCTATCTCACCATCAACGGCTCAGTTACGGGAACGGTTCAGGAAGATGCTGCACTTGCCGGCAATTATGCCATCGGCGTTGACATCACAAACCCATCTTCAACAGTTGCAACAAGCATCAATATCGTTCTTACTTCCGGAGCAGCCTCCAGAATCGGTGGAGGCCCGAATCCTGCAGCGCCATATGCGCCAAGTTATACAACTCAGACCCTTACTTGGGCTGCGGGCACTTCAGGAACAAAATACGTTTATATCGATCCTAACAACAACGCGCTTTGTGATGACATCGCAACCCTCGTTTTCGCATTGCAAAACCCTGTTGGTGGAACAAATGCTTTTGTAAGCACTCCTTCTTCCATGACATTGACTGTTGTAGATGACGACATGGGATACGAAACACTCGTGAGCGAAAACTTCAACGGTGGATCTCTCGGTTCATGGGCAACAACCGGAACCGCATGGTCAGCAAGCACAAACGCTCCGCTGGAAGGATCACATTCAGCAAGTCACAGTGCACAAGCATCGGCAGGTCAGTCTTCTTTGACTTACTCAATCGACGACGCCAACCTGACGAATCTCAATACTACCTGGCGTTTTGAAGTTGGCTTCGCAAACGATGCAACGGCAAACAACAATTTTCAGGTATTCCTCACGGCCAACAAAGACAGTCTGTTCAGCTCTTCAGATCTCGATGGTTACGCCGTTGTTGTTGACCAAAGTTCTTTACCAAGCGTGACACCAAGTGATTTTATCAGACTTTACCGTGTGGACAACGGAGCTTATTCCGCAACGCCAATCGTCAATAGCACAACAGACTGGATTAACAACGTGAGCGGCGGCACGCGCGTAGGATTTGAAGTAACACTGAACGATGCAGGAACCTGGAATCTGAAGGTGGATGCCAATGGTGGTTTTGATGCACTGGTATCGCTTGGAACAGGCACTGACCTTGTTGGTGGCGGATTGACATATGCGGATTTCACAAAATTCGGAATCAGATTTAACTATTTGTCATCCGCATCGAATCTGATGCGCTTTGACAATATTTCTGTTACCCAGAGTGGCTGCAAAGAACTTTATTACAGCCGCGCCACGGGGAATTCTACGGGTGCAATCTGGTCAACAGCGCCATCTGGTGCGCCAGCGCCATCAGCAGTCACTTCAGGCCGTTGGGACAGGTTTGTTATTCAGAATGGACACAATGTAACAGCAGTAGGTGATTGGTTAATCAATGACCTGACAATAGCAAGCGGAGCAACACTGACTGGAGGAGCGTCAGAAATAAAAGTTCATGGAAACTGGATCAATGAAGGTAGTTTTATTTCCAATACATCAACTGTTGTTTTCAAGGGCGCAGCTGCTCAGAGCATAGGATTTGCAGCAAATGCGGTAAATACAGAATTCAACAATCTGACAATCGATAACGATGGTTTTAGTGTAACAATCGACTCTGCAGCTGTTGCTGTGAAAGGTGTAGTATCGATGATGGAGGGGACGTTGAATACAGCTCCCGGTGGACTAACACTTCTTTCCAGCGCCTCCGGCTCTGCTTCAATCGGAAGAATTCATACCGGTGCTGTAGTATCAGGCAATGTTACTCTTCAGCGATATCTGCCATCCATTTCAACCACGCAAGGTTATTGGATGAATATTGGAAATCCGCTCACCGGTGGTTTAACCATTGCCGATTGGAACGACGACATTACTACGTCCGGATTCACAGGATCCGATTATCCCTGGTATCCGTTTAATAATATTCAATACTATGATGAGACAGTTACCGGACTCATGAACGTTGGATATGTGCCATCAACGAACGTGACAAACACGCTTGAAACCAGCCGTGGATATTTTATTTGGATCGAAGGTGCTTCGGATGTTATTTCAGCAACAGGGCAAATTCAATCCGGTAGTTTCACGCAGGCATTGTCGCATACAACAACAGGCTCAGGTGTGTTTCATGACGGATGGAATATGATGGTGAATCGTTATCCGTCTGAAGTTGACTGGAACCAACTCTCATCTACCCTTACCGGACCGCGTGTTTATTACGTGTATGATTATGAAGGCGGGGCTTACAAGTTTTACAACGCTGCGACAGGAACCGGTTCAGCGTCGCGATACATTGCTCACAGCCAATCTTTCCTGGTGAAAGTTAATGTTGCCGGACAATCTCTCGCTTATCAGGAAACCTACAAAACCAACACTGGTGCAGCATTTGAAAGAAGCAACGAAGAAGACAACAGCTTCATCTCATTCAAATTCTCCCGCAATGGTAAATCAGATGAGGGTATGTTGACATTTGAAGATAACTCATCTATGGCTTATGAAAATTCTGACGTGCTTGATCTTGAAAGCCCGCTGGCAGACGCGGTGGAATTCTCTTTCATTTCTTCAGATGAAGCGCCGCTGGCACAGGACAGCAGACCATTCAGCAGTGACATTCACATACCAATTAATCTGGACATGCCAGCAGCAGGCACATATGTCTTTGAAATAGTTGAATCACAAAATCTGCCGCTTGGATCATGTCTTTATGTCGAAGACCTGATAACAGGTGCAATCATGGCTCTTGAATCAGGTTCGCAAATTTCAGTTACGACTGATGCGCCATTCAATGGCACTCGACTTGTAATTCATGGCACCGCTCCTGTTGCAATTCTTAACTCGGACGCCAGCTGCAATGGACTTGCAGATGGAACGCTTGATATTACTACACCTGCCGGTAACTGGTCAGTATCATTGACCAACGATGCTGGCAATTTCGAATATGTTTCGAATGGCTCCGTAACGTTTGATCACTTGCCTGCCGGAGTTTATACACTAGAAGTATTGAATGCAGGCAGCACTTGTGGTGCGCAGTCAACCACTGTGACAATCAACGAACCACCAGTGGTTAACTCATGTGTGATAAGCACATCATTTGTCACCTGCAACGATGGTCAGACCGGTGATTTCCAGATTGAGGTGACAAACGCCAGCTGGTTCACTTATGAGGTATACAACGAGACAGGTGAAATGATTGCCAACGGGGAGGTTGAAGGTAACCACATGATTTTGGATGGCCTTACGGCACAACTTTTCCAGGTGCACATTTATACTACCTGCAACAATGAAATACTGAACATCGATTTGCGCGATCCTCATTCAATCAACGCTTCAGTTGTTACGACTCAAGAAAATACAGCTTCAGAGAATGAATTCGAAGTGACTCTTCAGGCTCTCACTGAAAATGCAACAAGTATTTCGTGGAATATCAGCAACGGAATGTCTGCTGAAGGTGACGAGGTTTCGATGATGCTTCCAGCCGGAGAATACAGCTATGAATTGTTCTGCGATGGAATCTGCCCTGATCATTTCAATGGCAGCTTTCAGGTGGAGTCTGTTACTTCTGTAGCAAGTGAACAAATTCTAAATGGTTTCACAATTCTACAGCAGCAAGATGGAATTACACTTCAATACAACGGAGAAACTTCAGGTCAGGCACTGATCAGAATCTTCGACATACAGGGTAAAGAAGTTTACAATCAAAACTCGGTTCTTTCTGATGGCATCAATATCTATTTGAATACATCAACCTTAAGCACAGGAGTATACAATCTACATGTTGTAAGTGAAGATCATAAAATCTTTGCTGCACGGGTATATCAAAAATAGAGTCATAGAGATTTGTGAAAGAAGCCTCCTCACGGGGGTTTCTTTTTTTATTAGAACAGCGCGGATGAAACGTTCGTCATCAATTTCATTCAACGGTGATGCGCTTAGCGGTTCAATAGCCGGCAACAGCCATAGGACATTGCCGGACCGCTTAAGAAAAAAAGGATCCGTTTCAACTCAAGGAGTTTGAGATTTAATAGAACTGAAAACAAGAAAGCATTTTTACGAAATTTACACTGATTTCAGATTTTGACTGAAGACAAGCAGATGAAGGATTATGCGATCATTGTTGCAGCCGGCAGCGGCTCGAGAATGAAATCGGCTCAGCCCAAGCAATTCCTGGAATTGAATGGGAAGCCGATACTCGTTCATACTTTGGAAAAATTCCACAAATTTGATCCTCTGCTTGAGATCATTCTTGTTCTCAATGAGGAATATGTTCAGTTCTGGAATGATTTGTCGCGGACACTTGAATTCAAAGTGCCACACAGGACCATTGCCGGGGGCAGTGAAAGATTTTACTCCGTAAAAAATGCCATAGACAGCATCAGCGAAATCGACGGAATTGTCGGCATACATGATGCCGTCCGTCCACTGGTCAGTTTGCGCACCATTGAAGTTGCTTACAATACAGCTCGCTCCCGATCTACAGCCGTACCTGTTATTCAGGTCGCAGACAGCATTCGCGTCGTAGAAGATGCCAGAAGCACCCCGGTTGACCGCAACAAATACCGCATCGTGCAAACCCCGCAATGTTTTGAATTGTCGCTGCTTAGAAAAGCATATGAACAAGACTATCATCCTTCGTTTACAGATGACGCATGCGTAGTCGAATCATCAGGAGAACAGATTCATCTGGTAGAGGGCAATCGTGAAAATATCAAAATAACAACCGTTGAAGATTTAAGAATGGCAGAAGCTTTGATAAGTAATCATGCATGAAAAACATCATTATAAAAATTTCCGTTCTGACATTGTTGCTGGGCTGCAGTGCAGACCTGTTTTCACAGAGACATTCCAAGTATATGAGGCGCAAGGAGCGCGTTGCTGAGAGAATTGAAAAAGCCGATCGTGAAGGAAAGCTTGACGACACTGAAAAAAAAGAAATCGCTGAAAAAAAGCAAACGCTAAACAGAGTCAACCGGAGAGCATTGAGGGATGGCAACATATCCGAAGGCGAGCAGAACCGTATGAATCGCAAACTTCGAAAAGTCAAAAGGGAAACCCGCCGCTCTTCAAAGGACTAAGCAAAGGAAGAACCATGTCTACTAAGTTGTTTCTTCACTGTCAACAAGCAGATAATCATGCGAGATTGCAGACCACCTGCTATTCCTGAGCATGTAGATTATGAATAACACGAAAAATATACCACCTACAAGGTAGGAATACCATTGATTCATGGTGCTATCAGCTGGCGTTTCTGTAGATCCGTAAATCTGGTAGATGACAAAAGCCAAAGCATTGTTGACGAAGTGGGCAAAAACGGCCGCCCAAATGGTCCCTGTCCAGATAACCAGATAACCCAGCAGAGCACCAAGCAGCACCCTTGGAAGAAATCCATAGAATTGAAAATGAATCAAACTAAAGATCACAGCCGTTAACCAGATAGCAGCATGAATATTTCCTGTGATTTTGGCAAGAATCGGCTGAATGACTCCCCTGAAGGTAAATTCTTCCAAAAATGCAGGAATGACAGCAATACTAAAAAACGCGAGCCACATGGTGCCCGAGTCCTGAGAGCCCAGGAATAAATGAGTCATTTTCTCCATCAGTGCTTCGGTTGGCTTTAATTGCGCTTCAAGCCAGGATCCTGTAGGGATAAGTGCCTTATTCAACCTGGAAGAAAGGTCAATGACTGTTCCCGAAAACATGACCACAAATGGCGCAACCCAGACAAGTATATTCCATTTATTGAGCATTAGCCGATTGATTCTTTGACCTCCAAAAAGCAGATAGAAGGCTACCACAGGTATTCCAAAACTGAACAACTGAGACACGTTGTTCATCCACATCAGCGCCGTAGCATATTCCTGAGTTGGATCAGATAATACATTGGGCAGATGTTCGATCGGAATTCCGAAGTAAGTCATTCCAAGCACTCCCGCTGTCACAGAACCCATTCCCATACAGGTGAGTACAATGGAAAAAAACAGCAGCAATTGAACACCTGGCCGAAGACCTTTTAAAAGAGTATTCATGTTACAAATATGTAGGTCGCAAGGCAGCACCTCCAAAACCAGCTAACATATTCCAAACAAAATGTCGAGTGAAGGGCCGATTATAGCTTCATAATTAAAATTGACTATAGGGCACTTCCAAAAACCTCATCCATGATTCGTAAATGATATGTGTTTTGAATTGAAACTAACTCTCCATTCGGGCATCAGTTTTCCGAATACTGCGCCATACTCTTTCAATAGAATTTGTCGATCAAGCACAACTACAGCGTTAACAAAATATAAAATTCGGAAGTGCTCATGTGTCTGCGACGTTCATTCCAGCACCACCTTTTTACTTGCCACAAACCTGCCACCTCTGATGACGGAAACCACGATCATTCCCCGTGGGAAAGTGGAAAGTGGTATCTTCACTCTTTTTCTGTTGCCGATGGATTCTCTAAAAATTTCCTTTCCACTGATATCGGTGAGTAGCAGTTCACCTGTGACATTTTCGTCAAACTCAACGGTGAGTTCATCTGATGCCGGATTTGGATACACGGTAAAATCCAGTTTTTCATGTTCGATTACATGATCGGGCACTCCCCATTGCACACTGTCGGGATGAAGATAATAGCGCACTATGCCCGGTACTTCGAGCCCACCTGCTATGTCGAAACGGCCTCCAATGTATAGTTCGTCTTTATAAACCTGCAAACAGTTTACTCGATAACCCATATCTTCACTTCCGGGAACGGCATTCCAATGGACACCGTCGAAGTAGGCTAACGCCTGACCCGAAACACCATTTAAAGTGATATAGCCACCAACATAGATTTGTCCTCTATAGATTGCAATAGCGTGAATGGTATTCCCAAGTTCTTCGAACTCACCGATGGCATTCCATTGGTTGCCATCGAAAACTGCGATGTTGTTGGGCACCAC
>JBEIHH010000087.1:0-12706 GCA_040381475.1 Crocinitomicaceae bacterium
CGGCCAACAGTATCTTATTTGTTTTTCCAATTTCAGTTCTGCCATCAATACCGTGCCGCTCGACTTTGGCGGAACAGCCGTTGTTGGATGTTTCGAATTAGCACTTCCAGTTACGCTATCTGAATTCAGTGCTCATCCTCAAGGTAATTTCGTAAAAGTGCAATGGACTACAGAATCGGAATTGGACAACGATTACTTTGTTGTAGAACATTCAATAGATAGGAATGAATGGCACGATGCGGGTATTCTCGATGGCAAGGAATTTAGCCATGAAAAAACCGATTATATTTTTTTACACCGCAATCCATCAACCGGCATCAATTATTACAGACTGCGGCAGGTAGATATCAATGGTGATGTGATCTATTCAGATATAGCTGCTGCTGAATTGTTATCTGACAAACAACTGGTTTTCCCGAATCCGAATGCAGGCGTATTCTATCTACCAGCGGGTTGTGATTTTACCATCAGAGATGTCACAGGTCGTCTGTATAGTTTTGAAGAGTCTGCTGCCGGCGATCATCTTATTGAAGTTGCTTTGAGAAATATCCAGCCAGGCATTTATTTTCTTCATTCTGCCTGCAGTCAGGATCCTGTCAGAATTATAGTCAGGTAGGAGGGAAGTACTTCATTACTCCGTTGATAAGTATCACGAATTTTTACACTAGTTTGCTCCGGGACTTTTTTCTTTACAGTCATTCGTTTTTGATTGAATGATCCGTTTTATCCTCTCCAAACTGTCTTATGGCTGCCTCGTTTTAGCAGGGGTTGTTGTTGTTGTCTTTTTCCTATTTAACCTCGCACCCGGCGATCCGGTGAGAAATCTTGTTGGTGAAAATGCTTCGGAAGAAACGATCAACAACATGCGACGGAAGTTCGATCTTGATCTTCCTGTCGGTAAAAGATTTGCTTTGTACGTGAATAGTCTTTCTCCTGTCTCAGTGCACTCCCCGAAAAACACAGAAAGCCGCATCTACTTTGATACCAATGACATGACCGGAATTCAGTTGTTTGGATTGGGAAGTGAACGTGCTCTCTATATAAAATTGCCTGATTTGAAGAGGTCCTTTATTTCTGATAAAAGCGTTGCGTCTATACTTGGTGAAGTGCTTCCCGGAACCATTGTACTTGCTGTTGTTTCGATTCTGCTTGCCATGATCATTGGGATTATCATGGGCATCATCGCTGCGCTCGAAAAGGATTCTTTTTTCGACAGGATGATGCTTTTCCTATCTGCATTGGGCATGGCGGGACCATCTTTTTTTGTTGCCATTATCGTTGCGTGGATTGGTGCGATTTTATGGAGAGAAAAAATTGAAGTTTCATGGCTTTTGATGACAGGCATTGTGTCTGTCATTCCGGTAGTTCTTACGTTGCATTATAGCAAGTTAAAATCAAGATTTTCTAAAGCTAAAGTTATTGGCTACTGGTTGGTGGGCGTTGTTTTTCTGCAATTTATTGTGATGATAATTTTCAGTCGTGAGAGTATGATTCGTTCAACTTTTAGCATACCGGGCACAGGATTAAATATGACCGGCAGCCTCTATAGCGTGGATGTCTGGAAGGGGGAATACCTGGATCTTAAAAACATGATTTTGCCGGTTATCACTTTGATGATCCGACCTCTTTCAGTCATTGTGCAGCTTATGCGCAGTTCACTGATCGATGTGATGCATCAGGACTTCATCAGGACTGCTCGTGCAAAAGGTCTCAGTGAATACAGGGTGGTTGCTGGACACGCCCTTCGGAATGCCATGAATCCTGTCGTTACTGCTGTCAGCGGTTGGTTTGCTTCATTGCTCGCAGGTGCAATTTTTGTTGAATTCGTTTTTGGCTGGAAAGGACTTGGTCAGCAAATGTTCACAGCAATAGAAAATCAGGATTTACCTGTTGTCATGGGTGGCGTTATTGTAATCGCTTTTTTCTTTGTGATTATCAATATACTCGTAGATCTGATTTATGGATGGATCGACCCGCGAGTTCGCTGATCACGTGGCTGAATATCGGACTGCAGATTCATTGAGCAGTGTCACCATCTTTTTCGACATGTCGTTGTAATACCTTTTTGTTCGGTATCCGACAACCCATTCAATTCCACGAACGGCATTGGTGAGAAACATTTCATCGGCTGCAAGCAGATTGTGTGGACTAAGCGTGCACTCATAAACCTTGATTTTATTCTCAATCGCCAGATTGATAATATGCATGCGCATTGTACCGGCAACACATCCGTCTTCAAGCGATGGAGTGTACAATACACCATTGGAAACTATGAACAGATTGCTCGATGTAGACTCAATGATGGACAGCTTGGTGTTCTGAATAAGCGATTCGTCAAGCCCCTTGTCACGCGCACTCAATGCTGCCATCACATAGAGCTGACAGTTCAATGACTTGTAAACAGAAAGTTTATTGACATCCTTTTTAAAATCCATGAATATATCAACCAGTTTTCCGGTTGAATTCAGTACAAATTGGTTATCCACCAAACTCTCTGCCTCAATATAATACCCAAGATCGTCTGTCTTTGGTAAATAGAATCCGGTTGACTTTCTGTAAAATGTTATGCGGGCACGTCCGCCGTAATCAATTCTATTGCGCTGAAGCAAACCCTGCAACTGGCTGCGCAACAATTCAATGGAAAAATTTTCGCCAGGAACCATTTTGAATGCCCGAACCGTGTCAACTATTCTGGCATAGTGATCTTCAAAGAAGAGTGCTTTGCCATTCACAACACGAAAACTTTCAAAAAAACCATCAGCAAAACGAAAGGCACGATTGTCTTTTGCAATCACTGCCTGATTTTCGCTCACGTACTCACCTCGGTGAAAAACGTAATTCATGCTGTTAATTATCTAAATGATGGATATAGTCCACCAGATTATCATTCGTATTCATTAAAATTCCTCTCACTCCCACGCGTCTTGCACATTCAACATCCCTGTCGCGGTCACCAATCATCAAACTGGCAGACGGATCAATATTGAATCTGGCAATGGCTCGCTCAAGCAAAAGGCTTTCAGGCTTTCTCGTCAGTGAATTTCCGAAATCGGGGTGATGTGGTGAATAATAAATATGGGTAATTTCAACACCTGACTTTTGACAAGTCACCCGAAGTTTTTCATGCATAGCGAAAACTTCCTTTTCTGTGTACAGTCCTTTGGCAAGACCACCCTGGTTGGTGATGACAACAATGATAAAACCCTTATTCTGCGCTACCTTCATTGCCTGCACCGCTGTAGGTAATATAATAAACTGCTCAACAGACATGGTGTAGTCTCCCGGGTCGTGGTTGATCACGCCATCGCGATCCAGAAAAAGGGCTTTACTCTTCATGCTTTCAATATTATTCTCCTTCCCGTTTGTCTTCGCGACGTTCGTTGAGCATATCAATCAACTGCAGTCCCAATAATCCGCTGATAGAGCTATCACTTCCGTTACCTCCTGATATCAGTACGTCAGGAATCACCTTGATGTTGTTCTTTCCAATTTCCTCGGTGATCTTGTACTTAGTGAAGTTGTTTCCCCCCATCGCTTTCACCTGCAATTCATAGGCGTCAGCGGTTGACCGTCCGATAGCCATGATTTTCTCTGCTTCAGCCAAACCGGTTTTAGAAATCTGCTCGGCTTCAGCAGACGCATTGAGTTTTGTAGCTTCGGCTTCTGCCGCAGCACGGGCGCGTGTTGCTTCAGCTTCCGCATTCGCACGCATTTTGGTGGCCTCTGCTTCTGCATTTACCTGTAACTTCAAGCTGCTCGCATCACCTTCCGCTTTTTTAACTGCTGCATCCGCAGTGCGCTGAGCTATCTCAACAGACTGCTGTGCTTTCACTATTTCCTTCTGCATATCGGCGATGGCGGTTTCTTTTTCCATACCCTGACGTTTCTCTTGCGCCATTCGCTGAGTTTCGTAAGTCTTTTCTTCTTCCTGAGCAATTTTTCTGTCTGTCAGTGTTTTCATCAACGATTCCGGTGGAACAATGTCTCCGATCAAAGTATCAACCGCGTTCACGTTGTATTCTTCAAGCACTGTGCGTATGTGATTTTTGGCTGAATCCTGACGCTCCTTTCTTGTGCTCAGGAACGAAATCACATCGCTGTCTTGAGCAGAATTTCTGAAGTAGTTGCCAATTGTCGGCTCAAGTACCTGCGATACCAGGTTGTTCATGCTTCCGAAGCGGGCTATAACCTTTGGAGCTTCATTGGCAGGAATATGAATGATCTGCGCAACATCCAGATTGAATGGAAATCCGTCTTTTGAACGAACCGTTATAGTCGAAAGATTTTTATCCAGAGAGTGTGCCTCACTGCGTGCATTGGCCCAGTTGAGTACGAGATTGGTGGTAGGCACCAGTTCAACCTTCATAGTGTAATGGTTGATCGGATATTTACCCGGACCAAGTGGCTCCATCCAAACACCGCGCTGTCCCCGGCTCACAATATTTCCATGTTTGAATGAATCTCCTGTCACGTCTTTGCCATCGGCTCCGATGTATGATATTACTACACCTACATGACCAATAGGCACATCCGTCATCGGCACTTCTTCGATCTGAACTGCCCAGGGGTTAATGTTATATGAACCAGCCAAAATGATTTGGGGTTGCAAACCGCGACAACCATTGTTCTGAAGAAATAAATCAAAGTCCTGAAAATTGTTGTGGCCCGTGATATCAGGACCGGCAATCTGACCTGGTGGTATTGGATGTCCATCGAGCGCAGTAACAATACCAACCATGTTTTCATGGATAATAGTCATTTCAGCAATGGTAACCGTGAATGCAAACGTATTGATCCTGTATGTACCCGCAGTAATCACGCTCGTCTGTCTTCCTTTTTGGCCATTGTTATCCAGAAAAGTCTGAGCATCCTGAAAATTATCGCTGTTGATTTTTCGGCCGAGAATATTTCCTGTGGGTATTTCAACACCGTCATTGGCAAGCACAAGTCCAATCCGTCCTTCGGGAATGACAGTAAATGGTGCAAACTCGACGCTGTATTGCCATGGCCACATTCCCCAGTAAAGACCGGGAGCAAGCGTTCGGGCCTGAAAGCCGGCTTCTCCTTTCGTCGCAATGATTCTTCCATCAGGAAGTTCTTTGTGTTGACCAAAGAGAACAAAGCTCTTGGTAACCAATCCGAGCCTGTTTTCAGGCACAATCACCATACCGAAGAAAAAACGCAGTATGGCTTTATACATTACAAGGCAAATAACAATGGCGAGAATCCACCAATAATTGAATAAGAAGCTAATCATGATAAAAAGAATATATTGATTGGTGCGAAGTAAACAGAGTTAATCTGATTTTCGACATTTTCAATGAAAATTATTATTACCCCCAACGCAATGTTGCAGGCATTTGCAGGATAGTTCAACCTGAGGTAGGAATGATTTTACGGGACGAAAGTGAGCAACTCAAAATTCCTGATAGAAGCCTTATTCATGGTTTGAAGCCTGAATTTTCTGTCACGATAGAGCTTTGCCTGGTCATCATAATGTGGGCTCATTATGTGGCCGCTTTGGCCGGATGGCGTGATATTTAGCGCACTATCGGTGTGCGCAAAATCCACCATGATCCTCATTTGTGATCCAAAAAACACTTTGTAATGTCCGGTACTGTCAAGCTTAAATCCTGATTGTAGTATGGTTTCATTTCCGCCAAAAACAGTATGTGGCCCTTCGTTAAAAAACGGCCTGAACAAAGCTACTTCGCCCAGCGGGTGTTTGAGTTCAAGACTCAGACACTTGCTCCAGTTCCAGACTTTATAGTTGGGGCCAAATTCTGCCTTTAGCTCATCTATTGTTCTTTCAAATGCTCCCTGAATAATGTCCGACTTAGTCTCTGCGTAGTCGGTCAGCGTGTTGTCCCACCATTTCGAGGAGTCCTGTTGCGCAAGAATCAATTGTGTCCTCTGTATCTGATGGGTCTCCAGCAACAAACGGAAAAGATCTTCTCCCAATTCATCGGCCATGGCATCGTGCAGATAATGATACAGCATGCGATTGTAAACGGTGGGAGAGGGGTTCTGAGGATCATAACTGCCGTTCCAATTCAAGGTTACAGAATATTCCTGGAAGTCTGCGTCATCTTTAAAAGTTGGAATAGCGAGTAGTGTCTTCATCCAGTTATTCATCAATAAACTATCTGCGTCACTCTTACTGTCTGTCATGACCAACTTCATGCTTTCAAGCGTCCAGTCATTTCTGCTGCTCAATAATTTTCTGATTCTGTCGGCCCTGTGCTGTGGTTTGTAATATCCCGGATACCACAATGCCGATGTATCATTTGCCGCACCCGCGTTCAAATCCTGCGGCCAGTCGTTAGCGCTATATATAAAACCCCATTCGGGATTCACACTTCTGGGATTTTTCGAAAACGGGTAAAATCCTTCAGGCTCATGAGATGAAATAGTACCATCAAGTATTGTCCATGAGTTCACCCCGGCCTTTCTGGCTATCAATGAGGCACAACCCCACCAGGCCACATTTCCGGCCTTGTCGCCATAATTGACGCTCAAACCAGGCGCATGAATCATGGACAAGTTTTTCTCGAATGTGGCCATTGTGGTGGCATTATTCAACCCATACAATGCGTCTATGTTGCGATTGGGGATTTTGGTATAAGTCCAGAACATGGATATTGGATTTCCCTGATCCATTCCATCGAAGGCATCATTGATAACAGGTCCATGTCGTGTAACACGCACAGAGAATGTAGTATCTTCTTCTCCTTTGATCTTGATCTGGTATTGTCTCAATTGTGCCGTCTCATAACTACTTTCAAACATAAACGCCTGATCATTTGTAGGATCGGTCCTTTCTTCATAAAAGTCCATGTCGTCGTTGAGCAACATAGTCAGTCCCCACGACAATTGATCGTTGCGACCAACAAGGGCAAATGGAATTCCGGCCATGAAATGACCGTACATTTTGAAATCTTCCGTTTCAAGATGAGCTTCGTACCAGGTCTGCGGCAACATATATCCGATGTGCGTGTCATTGCAAAAAAGCACAGAACCGCTTTCAGTCTTATCTCCGGAAACAACCCATGAGTTGCTGCCTTCAAGCAACGCAACAGGCATCATTTCTTCAACCTCTCTGAAGGCGTTTGCCAAGGCAGAAAGCACTGTTCCGTGCTCTTTCCGGCAAACACCTGCAGGGACAAGTTTGTCTGTATCATCATTCTTTTGAGGAGCGATGCTTTCCCTGACCATCGGAATATAAGATTCGTTTTCCTGGTGCCACAACCCCATGTCTTTCAAATACTCTTTGCCATATCTATCATATATAAAATCTATAACCGGTTCTGTTTTCTGAGCTTGTGAAAAACTGAATGACATAGCGCCTGTAATGAAATAAAGATCTTCTACCGAAAAGGGTGTTTTTTCAATACCTATGATACTGAACTCCGGTGGTGTTTTTCCTTCTGCTATGAATGAGTTGATTCCTTTGAGGTAGGCATGCACTTCATCGTACATGGCTGTTCCTTTTTGTGTTTCGAAATAGGCAGCGCTCTCCGCAGCATATTCCTTCAAACCCAATGTCAAGAACATGCGGTCAATTTTGACCATTGGCTTACCAATGATTTCAGCAAGTCGACCACTACCGGCGCGTCTCAGCATTTCCATTTGAAACAACCTGTCCTGCGCATGAACATAACCAAAAGCCATGTACAGGTCTTGCTTGTTTTGGGCATAGATATGGGGAATACCGTAATCGTCGAAATAACACTCAACAGGCGCCGTCAATCCCGTTAGCTTCAATTCACCTGAGTATTCCGGCGAAGAACTCCTGAACCAAAAGTAGACGCCTGCTGCTGCAAGAACAAGCAAAGCGAGTAAAGAAAGCAAAATCCTACGCAACCATTTCATGATCACTAAGTAAAGGAGAATAGTGTATTTCTGTATGAACTATTTAACGGTCCTGAACATACGGTTCCACCTGATTTCAGAATCATCATGGTATTGAGGGTTTCCTGATTTTGAAAACCAGGTAAATACAGGTTTTCCAACAATATGATCTTCCGGAACAAATCCCCAATAACGTGAATCTGCACTCTGATGACGGTTATCTCCCATCATCCAGTAGTAGCCTTGCTTAAACTCATAACTTTTAGCATATTCACCATTGATGAATATAGCTCCGTCGCGCTCTGTCCAAGTGTTGTTTTCGTAGTTCACAATTACTCGCTTGTACAATGCAATATTTTCAGGCGTCAATTCAATGGTTTCGCCCTTAGCCGGAATGTGAATCGGTCCATAATTATCAATAGTCCAGGTGTTGAATGGTGCCATATCAGCATTGGGAAAATAGGCCAGCGGTTCTCTTGCCAAAGTGTCTATCTGTGGTTCAACAGATAACACTTCTGACATACCCCTTATTTTTTCTATTTCCGATTGTTTGAAGGAAGAAATTGTTGCCGGCATACCTTCCATGACACCGCGGTTCTGATCGTTGCGGTTCACTTTGAATTCTTTGAATATCTTGTCTAATGCTGTGCTCGACTTGGCCGTTATGAGATAACTGTACATAACACCTTCTGGATCCGGAATAACTTCACCATTGATCATAAGCTGGCGGTTTATTATGCTTAGGTTATCGCCGGGCAAGCCCACGCATCGCTTCACATAGTTCTCCTTTTTATCCATCGGACGATATCGGATACCATCGATTTTCACTCCTTTGGCTTTTTGTTCTGCTCCGCATACTTTGCATATATTTTTAACTGCAAAATTGTTGCGAGCCATCTGGTTGTATTTCTCCGGATTCACATTGTAATCATCATAGCCACCTGCTAAAAAGATACCTTCTTTTCGGACATAACTATAATAGTCGTGACCTGCATAAAATGGATCTACCATAATAGTGTCACCATTCGGGAAATTGAACACAACAGGATCCAGACGTTCCACATCGCCAAATCCTGGTAGTCTGAAATATGGAAGGCTGAACCATTCCACATAACTGTTGCTCATGCTGCCCGGCATGGCGTTGTGTACAAAAGGAACTGACATAGGCGTTTGTGGAATCTTTGGACCGTAGCTCATTTTGCTAACGAAGAGATAATCTCCGATAAGCATGGTTTTTTCCATAGATGGAGTTGGTATAGTAAAAGCTTCAATAAAAAATGTGCGTATCACCGATGCAGCAACCACTGCGAAAACGATGGCTTCTCCCCATTCACGCTGCATGCTCTTTTTCTTTCCTGTCCAATCCCTCGGGCCAACATAAACAGCATTTTTATCCTTGAATGCGAGCTGAGGCAGAGCATACCATGGCAGCGCGCCAAAAAGCCACTGATCTTTGGTAGAAAGTTTCCCGAATGAAATACCAAGTTCAACATTCATGACAATCAACATCAGCAAATTGACGCCTGGACACAGAAGCAACAAAAACCACCACCACGGACGTTTGATGAGTTTCAAAAACAAGAAGAAATTCGCTACAGGTACATAGCCCAAACTAGAGGAAAGACCTGCCCTTTTCAGCAATAGTGGCAATGTGAGACTATAAACAACGATCAGGGCTGCAAGTATGATCCAGGGTATCATGTGGGATTATATTTTTTTATTTTCTAAAACGAAGATGAGGTGATTTTGAACTGCTGCGAAGTATTTACGCGGAAAACTTCAACATGTCGGCCATAGTAAATATTCCCTTTTTTCCACGGATATATTCTGCAGCTTTCACCGCTCCATGAGCAAAGCCTTGACGGTTATTGGCCTGATGTACAAGGCTCAGATTGTCTGCGGAAGAGGTATAATTGATCACATGGGTACCGGGAACTTCTCCTTCTCGTTGCGAAATGATGGTCAATTCATCCGGCTGTTGTGCAAGCTCATTGACCCATTTTGTTTTACCGGGATAGTTCTCCAAAATGCCTTCTGCCAGCGTAATGGCTGTTCCGCTGGGCTTATCAATCTTGGCAGTATGATGTATCTCAAGAATACCCGGCTCGTATTCCTCAAATTCATTCATGATCCGCGACATGATCTTGTTCATGTGAAAAAGCACATTGACACCAATAGAAAAATTCGTAGCGCAAATCATTGTCTGATCGCGTAACAAACATTCACTGCGAACCTCCGGCATGCGTGTATACCAGCCGGTTGTGCCAACCACAACAGGGCAATTAGCATCAAAACATTTGAATATGTTGTCTACAGCACTATCGGGTTGCGAAAACTCGATGGCCACATCAGTACCGGCAAGATCATCTGGTTTGAAAGGCGCAGATGCAGTGGAACGCAAAGTAATTTCATGTCCTCTTTTAAGAAGTACACTTTCAATTTCATGGCCCATTTTGCCATAACCAAGCAAAGCGATTTTCATAATTGTAAAACTAAAACCCCAACGTGATACCTAATCCCGGATTTATCTGTCCGGTTGAAATGAATGATGGATGGACCTGAAGCGTGAGATCACTGCTCACGTCATAATAAAACAGGTGCGCGTCTACATTGGCATCGATGATTTGAAGAATGTAGACACCTGCAAGGCACATATAACTTACATCCATCCAACGATGATATTGATCCTGAACTTTATTTAGTTGTGATGGATTGGCTTCAATCGTCATATTGGTATTGGGATCATCATCGGCGTAAGCAATGTATTCATCCCTGTAATACCTGTATTGTTTGGTATTGAAGTCAATAAAATAGACACATGTAGCAACAGCACCATAAACAACCGGCACCTTCCAGTATTTTCTGAAGATGGAACCTTCCTTGTGCATTCCGTTGTAGATCTGACCGGCCCCGGGAATTATAGCAGAAAATACTGTTGCTTTCAGCGGGGAGTGTGGATACTGATGCCAACGGAGACTGAATTTTTTTCTGAATTCGCTGCTGAATGCTGCCGTGTCAGGAACAAACACTGAGTCTTCAACCTCAATGAGGGTGTCACTTTGTGCAAAACACGCAAACTGAATCAGAGAAAATGCAACAGCAAGAAAAACATGTTTCATATTCTTCGCAAAGATGCGCAGAAACGTGTGCTAATAAGAAATTGTTGTGCTGCCGGTCAAAGTTCGAGCATATCTACAATCCTGATCAGGTCATCGTCCGTAACGAATGGAATTTCAAGTTTGCCCAAACCGCTTTCGTTTCTGACAAGCTTAGCCTTTTTTCCGAATTTCAGGCGCAGATCTGCCTGCATTTTCTGAAACTCAAGCGGCATTACCGTTTTTTCTGTGCGGAAAAGTTTCGGAGCATCATCTTCTTTAGCCAGTTCTTCCACTTTGCGCACACTCAAATCCTTCTCTAGAATGAGCTTGTAGATTTTGAGCTGCTTTGACTCCGGTTCCGTATTGATCAAAGCACGGGCATGACCCATCGATATCTTTTTCTCAATGATGCCGATTTGAATCTCGGGTGGAAGTTTGAGTAAACGCACGTAATTAGTCACTGTAGTGCGATCCTTACCAACACGCTCTGCTAACCTTTCTGTGGTCAGGTTGCACTCATGCATAAGCCTCTTATAACTGATAGCCACTTCAATGGCATTCAGATTTTCCCGCTGGATATTTTCAACCAATGCAAGCTCAAGCATGGCCTGGTCGTTGGCAGTGCGCACGTATACGGGCACCTCTTCAAGTCCTGCTATCTGTGATGCGCGAAATCTCCGTTCACCACTGATGATCTGATATTTCTGGGCGCTTAATTTGCGAACCGTGATAGGCTGAATCAATCCCAACTCCTTGATACTCTGCGCAAGCTCCCGCATGGCAGTCTTATCAAACTCCTGCCTTGGTTGGAAAGGATTTGCTTCTATTTGGGAAATCCTCAACACGGAAATCGGTCCGGCTACGTTGCCAACTTCAGCAACCGCCTTTACTTCAGGCATTTCTGCCACAGCAACTTCAGTTTTGACAACTGATGCCGCATGTTCTTTATTCTGTTGTGCGTTTTCGAGCAATGCACTCAAACCACGACCCAATGCAGGTTTCTTAGCCATTTTCAATATTGATGTATTTCTCGTCATTACTCATCTTGGTCATCTCGTTCTTCTGCAGAATTTCTCTTGCGAGATTCAGGTAATTTACAGAACCCTTGCAGCTGGCATCGTGCATAAGAATGGTCTGACCGAAGCTTGGTGCTTCTCCCAGAGTGGTATTGCGGTGGATGACGGTTTCGAATACCATCTCCTGAAAATGCATTTTCACTTCTTCCACAACCTGATTGCTCAGCCTGAGACGTGAATCGTACATCGTTAGCAAAATGCCTTCGATGGTCAAATCTGTATTCAATTTCTGTTGAACAATTTTGATGGTATTGAGCAGTTTGCCCAATCCTTCCAGTGCAAAATATTCACACTGTACCGGAACTATCACCGAATCCGAGGCGGTCAAAGCATTCACTGTCACAAGGCCAAGTGAAGGCGAACAATCAACAATGATGAAATCGTATTCGTCACGGATTTTGCTGAGCGAATTGCGCATCATGTATTCACGATTGGTGATGTTGATCAGCTCTATCTCTGCTCCAACGAGATCAATGTGTGATGGAATCAGATACAGATTGGGATTTTCTGTAGTGAGCACCAGATCCTTCGGATGAATGTCGTTCACGAGACATTCGTAAATACCGGCCTTGATATTCTTAGGATCAATGCCAACTCCGCTGGTAGCGTTGGCCTGTGGGTCAGCGTCGACAAGCAGCGTTTTGTACTCAAGCACACCAAGTGCGGCAGCAAGGTTTATAG
>JBEIHH010000088.1:0-12050 GCA_040381475.1 Crocinitomicaceae bacterium
ATCCTTGCGTAATAACGCGAGTGTAAAATAATGGTGAAGGTGAAATCCCCAAAAGGTTTCACCTTCACTTTCACGTTTAAGGCGTAGACGTGAAATAACTTGAATTACCGATCGAACTAAAGCGACTTATCAAACTGAAGGTCAATTATTTGATTAAATTGCATTGAACGAGCATAAACAATCCACGGTAGATGAATTGAACTGAGGATGTTACGAAAGAGTGGCGACGTTCAATGGCTAATAATTCATTACGGGCATAGTTCAATGGCAGAATAGCGGTCTCCAAAACCGTTGATCTTGGTTCGAGTCCAGGTGCCCGTGCAAACGAAATAGAACTGAACCGCTAACGGTGCATTAAAACGACAAAACGACATGGCAGGTATTAAGACATATATCGAAGAATCATACAACGAATTGTTGCACAAAGTTACCTGGCCTTCCTGGGCTGAACTTCAGGAGAGCACCGTATTGGTGTTTCTCACCACTTTAATTTTGACCATCTGCGTTTTCCTGATGGATTTCGTATTTGGAATAAGTGGCGACAGTACTTCAGTTTGGAGAGGTCTGGTAGGATTTCTTTATGCAATTCTGACCTGATTTATTTACCCTATAGCCGACAGTTGCAATGAGCGATTTTGAAAAAAAGTGGTATGTGGTCCGGGCCATCAGTGGCAAGGAGAAAAAGGTGAAGGAATACATCGAGAGCGAGATCAAGGCCCGCGGAATGCAGGATTTTGTAGCTCAGGTGTTGATACCTACGGAAAAGGTTTTTCAGGTGAGAAATGGGAAGAAGGTAAGCAAGGAACGCAGCTATCTTCCGGGTTACGTGCTCATTGAAGCGGCACTGATCGGAGAAATTCCGCACATCATCAAGAACATCACCAATGTGATCGGCTTTTTAGGTGCCGAGAAGAAAGGTGAGCCAATTCCTTTGAGGCTTTCAGAAGTGAACAGAATACTGGGTAAAGTGGACGAACTCGCTGAATCCGGAGAAGAACTGAATATTCCGTTTGTAGTTGGTGAAAACGTCAAGGTAATTGACGGACCTTTCAACAACTTTGGCGGTGTGATCGAAGAGATCAATGAAGAAAAGAAGAAGTTGAAAGTGATGGTGAAAATTTTCGGCCGCAAAACCCCGGTAGAACTGGGTTACATGCAGGTTGAAAAAGAGTAAAAAGAAACTGGTACTGAGATATCAAGACAGACTCTCCTTACCAGATACGCAAAATTGAATTAACGAGCGTGTGGTGCGCAATGAATTTAAACAGATGTTACGATTCGCTTCCCTTTGCAATCCACGCACAAACCAATTAATAACAAAGTAAAATGGCGAAAGAAGTATCAGGATTCGTCAAACTGCAAATCAAAGGTGGTGCTGCAAACCCATCCCCTCCTGTAGGTCCTGCTTTGGGTTCCAAAGGTGTTAACATCATGGAATTCTGTAAGCAGTTCAATGCAAGAACACAGGATAAGGCGGGAAAAGTTTGCCCGGTATTGATCACCGTTTATACTGACAAGTCTTTTGACTTTGTCATCAAAACGGCACCGGCAGCAGTGCAACTCCTCGAAGCCTCCAAGGCTAAGAAAGGAGCGGCAGAGCCAAACCGCCAGAAGATTGGTCAGGTAACCTGGGATCAGGTTCGGGCCATAGCAGAAGACAAAATGCCTGACCTCAATTGCTTCACCATCGAGTCGGCCATGAAAATGGTTGCAGGCACGGCAAGAAGCATGGGGTTACAGGTAACCGGTACAAGTCCTTTCTAATTTTTTCGGAGGAAAAACAGCAATGGGAAGTCTCAGCAAAAATCTAAAAGCTTCACTCGGAAAATACGACAGTGAAAAGTCGTACAATCTGTCCGAAGCAGCGTCAATCGTAAAAAAAATTACGACGACGAAGTTTGACGCATCTGTAGACATCGCTGTTCGCCTTGGTGTAGACCCGAAGAAGTCCAACCAGATGGTACGCGGCACAGTGTCGCTTCCACATGGTACTGGTAAAACCATCCGCGTGCTTGTTCTCTGCACTCCTGACAAGGAAGCAGAAGCAAAGGCAGCAGGTGCAGACCACGTAGGACTCAACGAATACATTGAAAAAATTAAGGGCGGATGGACCGATGTGGATGTAATTATCACCACACCCAACGTCATGGGGCAGGTAGGTGCACTGGGCCGAATTCTCGGACCACGTGGACTGATGCCAAACCCGAAAACGGGAACCGTGACTATGGATGTTGGAAAGGCCGTAACTGAAAAGAAGGCCGGTAACATTGATTTCAAGGTAGACAAAACCGGTATTGTACACGCAAGTGTTGGCCGCGTTTCGTTCGATGCAACGAAACTTGCTGAAAATGCAAGCGAATTGCTTCAGACTATTGTGAAACTCAAGCCCTCTTCTGCGAAGGGTACTTATATCAGGAGCATCTCAATGAGCTCTACTATGAGTCCCGGAGTTAAAGTTGAACCAAGAACAGTGAATTAATCGCTGGTAAAATCAAAAACGGAGGATTTCTTTTATGACTAAAGAACAAAAGAACAAGGAGATCGCTGATTTGGTGGAAGAGCTGAAAAGCTATGAAATATTCTACCTGTCAGACACTTCTTCTCTGAACGCTGAGGCTACCAGTTCGTTGCGCCGTGAGTGTTTCAAGTCCGGAGTTAAAATGCGTGTTATCAAAAACACACTTTTAAGAAAGGCTATGGAACGCGTTGACGGAAAGGATTACAGTCCACTTTATGAAGCACTTAGCGGCAATACTGCCGTGATGTATGCCGAAGTCGGAAATGTGCCTGCAAGACTGATCAAAGAGTTCAAGAAGAAGCACGACAAGCCTGCCTTTAAAGCGGCTTTCATCCAGGACGATTGTTATGTAGGCGAGAATCTGCTCGATTCACTCGTTGCTCTGAAGAGCAAGAACGAATTGATCGGCGATATCATCGGTCTGCTTCAATCTCCTGCCAAGAATGTTATATCCGGACTTCAGGCAAGCGCCGGGCATAAGATTGCAGGTCTCGTTAAAGCTCTCGAGGAAAGAAAGAGCTAACCAACAAAACAATCAATTAAAACAACCTTTTAAAATTCCAATAAAATGGCTGATTTGAAAGCAATGGCAGAAAGCCTCGTTAACCTCACAGTAAAAGAAGTGAACGAGCTCGCCGCAATTCTGAAAGATGATTATGGTATTGAGCCAGCTGCTGCTGCTCCGGTTATGATGGCCGGCGGTGGTGGTGGTGCAGCTGCCGCTGAAGAGAAAACCGCATTCGACGTAGTACTCGTTGAAGGTGGTGTTAACAAACTCGCAGTAGTGAAACTGGTGAAAGATCTCACTGGTCTCGGACTGAAAGAAGCGAAAGACGCAGTTGACAAAGCTCCATCTCCTCTCAAGACTGGTGTTACCAAGGACGAAGCAAACGCCCTCAAAACACAACTTGAAGAAGCAGGAGCGAAAGTTGAAATCAAGTAATTTCACACCTCATTAAGTTAGTAAAGGCCCCCTTCTGCCTCTGGCAGGAGGGCGGCCCTAACTTGTTTTAAGACCAAACGGCAAGGTTGGCGATGCGCAGATGAACATCCATGCAAAGCAAATCAAGAATGAATGGTCTCCCCTACTCGGTCAGTCAACGGCCCGACCGCAGTAAACCAGCCCGATAATTGAACGCACAAGGAACAATTAAAATACCTTAAGGACTTGGCAACTATCAAAAAATCAGACGAGAGGCACAACTTCTCCTCAACCAAAAGTTTTTATGAATATCCGGATTTTCTGGAAATTCAATTAGCTTCATTCAGAGAGTTTTTCCAGCTGGAAACAAATCCTGAAAACCGAAGCAATGAAGGTCTCTACAAAGTATTCTCAGAGAACTTCCCAATCACTGATACCAGAAACCAGTTCGTACTGGAATTCCTGGATTATTTCATCGATCCTCCACGATACACCATCGAGGAATGTATCGAGCGCGGACTCACATACAGTGTGCCGCTAAAAGCCAAGCTGAAATTGTATTGTACCGACCCTGAACACGAGGATTTCGAAACCATCGTTCAGGACGTATATCTTGGTACAATCCCATATATGACCCCACAGGGTTCATTCGTCATCAATGGAGCAGAACGCGTTATCGTGTCTCAGCTACACAGATCGCCGGGTGTATTCTTCGGTCAAAGCCGCCATGCCAATGGTACCAAGCTGTACAGCGCGCGTATCATTCCATTTCGCGGTTCATGGATCGAATTCGCTACTGACATCAACAATGTCATGTATGCGTATATCGACCGTAAGAAAAAGCTTCCTGTAACCACCCTGCTTCGTGCAATTGGTTACGAAAGCGACCGTCAGATTCTTGAAATCTTCAACCTTGCTGAGGAAGTAAAAGTTTCCAAGGCTGGTATTCAGCGTGTTCTCGGCCGTCGTCTGGCGGCTCGTGTGCTGAAGACATGGATTGAAGACTTCGTTGATGAAGATACCGGTGAAGTGGTATCGATCGAACGTAACGAAGTAGTTCTCGATCGTGAGACCGTTCTAGAAAATCAACATATTGATGTCATCGTTGAAAGCGGCACAAAGTCGATCATTCTCCACAAAGAAGAATCGAACTCTGCTGACTTCACGCTGATTCACAACACACTCCAGAAAGACACATCCAACTCGGAAAAAGAAGCGGTTGAGTATATCTACCGTCAGCTTCGCAATGCCGAACCACCGGATCTTGAAACTGCGCGTGGTGTAATCGATAAACTCTTCTTCTCTGAGCAGCGTTATGACCTTGGAGAAGTTGGACGTTTCCGTATCAACCGCAAACTTGGAAATACCAACTCACAGAACCGCACATTAACGAAGGATGATATCATCCAGATCATCAAGTATTTGATTGAACTGGTGAATTCCAAGGCTGACGTCGATGATATCGACCACCTTTCAAACCGTCGTGTGCGTACAGTGGGTGAGCAGTTATACAATCAGTTTGCTGTGGGTCTTGCCCGTATGGCACGCACCATCCGCGAGCGTATGAACGTGCGCGACAATGAGGTATTCACTCCGATCGACCTGATCAATGCCAAGACTTTGTCTTCGGTGATCAATTCGTTCTTTGGAACAAACCAGCTGTCGCAGTTCATGGACCAGACCAATCCTCTGGCAGAAGTAACTCACAAGCGCCGTATGTCGGCACTCGGTCCCGGCGGTCTTTCGCGCGAACGCGCAGGATTCGAAGTCCGCGACGTGCACTATACACACTACGGCCGCCTTTGTACGATTGAAACGCCTGAAGGACCAAACATCGGTTTGATTTCCTCTCTTTGCGTTTACGCCAAAATCAATCGTCTCGGATTCATTGAAACCCCTTACCGCAAAGTTGAAAATGGCCGTGCGGTAATGAACAATAGCGGTGTTACTTACCTTACCGCTGAAGATGAAGATACCAAAGTTATCGCGCAGGCAAATGCAGATATCGATGAAAAAGGAACTTTCCTCACTTCTACCGTTAAGGCTCGTCTCGAAGGAGATTTCCCGGTAACAAATCCGGAAAACCTAAACCTGATGGACGTTGCACCGAACCAAATTGCATCCATCGCAGCATCACTGATTCCGTTCCTCGAGCACGACGACGCGAACCGTGCACTGATGGGATCAAACATGATGCGTCAGGCAGTGCCTTTGATGCGTCCTGAAGCTCCACTCGTAGGTACAGGACTTGAAGGCCGTGTAGCTGCCGACTCGAGAGTGCTCCTGACCGCTGAAGGAGAAGGAACTGTGGAGTATGTTGATTCAAATGAAATACGCGTAAGATATAAGCGCAGCGAGGAAGATGAACTGGTGAGCTTTAACTCTCCGGTGAAATCATATACTATTCGCAAATTCATGAAGACTAACCAGAGCACAACGATCAACCTGCGTCCACTGGTGACGAAGGGTGAGCGTGTAACTCTTGGTCAGATCATGGTTGAAGGATATTCAACCAAAGGCGGAGAGCTAGCCATCGGCCGCAACCTGAAAGTGGCATTCATGCCATGGAAAGGTTACAACTTCGAGGATGCGATTGTTATATCTGAGCGCGTTGTTCGTGATGATATTTTCACATCGATTCACATCGATGAATACACAACTGAAGTGCGCGATACGAAGCGCGGAGTGGAAGAACTTACAGCGGACATTCCGAACGTAAGTGAAGACGCAACCAAAGATCTCGATGAAAACGGAATTATCCGCATCGGTGCTGAGGTGAAAGAAGGCGACATCCTCATCGGTAAGATCACACCAAAAGGTGAAACTGATCCTACTCCTGAAGAAAAGCTCCTTCGCGCAATCTTCGGTGATAAGGCAGGTGATGTGAAAGATGCATCACTTAAAGTTCCGCCAAGTGCCAGCGGTGTTGTAATTGACAAGAAGCTTTTCTCTCGTACGATCAAGGACAAGAAGCCTGTGAAGACGAACGAAAAGGCCATTGTTGAAGCACTCGACAAAGAGCACGATAAGGAAGTAATGGACCTCAAGAAAGTTCTTGTAGACAAGCTTATTGCTATTCTTAAAGATCAGACATGTCAGGGAGTTTACAATTACTTCAAAGAAGAACAAATCAAGAAAGGAACCAAGTTCACAGCGAAGTCCCTTTCTACAATCGACTATAGTGTTGTAAACGCAGAAGGTTGGACCAAGGATGAACCAACGAACACGTCAGTGAAGCGTTGTATCCACAACTACAACATGCGTTACAACGAAGTACTCGGCTCATACAAGCGCAAGAAATTCCAGTTAACGGTGGGTGATGAACTACCTGCCGGTATTGTAAAACTTGCTAAAGTTTATATTGCTCAGAAGCGTAAACTGCGTGTTGGTGATAAGATGGCCGGTCGCCATGGTAATAAGGGTATTGTTGCCCGTATCGTTCGCGACGAAGACATGCCGTTCCTGTCAGACGGAACTCCGGTTGACATAGTTCTCAACCCGCTTGGTGTACCATCGCGTATGAATCTCGGACAGATCTATGAAACCGTTCTCGGATGGGCAGGTCAGAAGACAGGAAAGCGTTTTGCTACTCCAATCTTCGACGGAGCTTCGCTAGACAACATCATGGAAGAAATGACTGAAGCCGGTGTTCCTGAATGGGGTGTTACTTACCTCTATGATGGTGGAACCGGTGAGCGTTTTGAGCAACAAGCAACGGTTGGTGTGATCTACATGATCAAGCTGAGCCACATGGTTGATGACAAAATGCACGCTCGTTCTATCGGTCCATACTCACTTATTACCCAGCAGCCGTTGGGTGGTAAGGCTCAGTTCGGAGGTCAGCGTTTTGGTGAAATGGAAGTATGGGCACTCGAAGCATTCGGTGCTGCCAACATTCTTCAGGAAATCCTCACCGTTAAATCTGACGATGTAATGGGTAGAGCGAAAGCTTATGAATGTATAGTGAAGGGTGAAAACATGCCTCAACCAGGTATACCTGAATCCTTCAACGTACTTCTGCATGAATTGCGCGGTCTTGGTCTCAACATCTCGTTGAATCAGAACTGATCATAATGACTTGGCACAGGCGTCATTCGTGGCGTCTTTTATGAGGGAAGCCGCAAAAAGCCTCCCAACCAGAGAATAAAATGAATTAAATTCAGAATAAAAAAATGCTTCAAGCAAAAAAAGTAGCCCGTCCAACGAGCGATTTCAGATCGATCACCATCAGCCTCTCCTCTCCGGAAGACATTCTGGAGCGTTCTCATGGTGAAGTTTTGAAGCCGGAAACCATCAACTACCGTACTTATAAGCCGGAACGTGATGGACTTTTCTGCGAGAAAATTTTCGGTCCTGTAAAGGACTATGAATGCCACTGCGGAAAGTATAAGCGTATTCGCTACAAGGGAATCGTTTGTGACCGTTGCGGTGTAGAAGTAACGGAGAAAAAAGTACGCCGCGAGCGCACAGGACATATCACTTTGAGTGTACCTGTTGCTCACATTTGGTATTTCCGTTCACTTCCGAATAAAATCGGTTATCTGTTAGGTCTTCCAACCAAAAAGCTGGATCAGATCATTTACTACGAGCGTTATGTTGTAGTGAATGTTGGACCTGCGCAGCGCCCTGATGGTGAACAATTAACTGAACTGGAATTCCTTACAGAAGATGAATATCTCGATATCGTAGAAAAACTTCCGAAGGAAAACCAATATCTTGATGACAAGGATGCGAACAAGTTCGTAGCTAAAATGGGTGCTGAAGCACTGTACGACCTTCTCGCAAAAGTGAAACTCGATGAGCTTTCATATGAACTTCGTCACAAGGCCAATGTTGAAACTTCACAACAGCGTAAGAACGAAGCGCTCAAGCGTCTTCAGGTTGTTGAAGCATTCCGCGATGCAAACACGCGTGTGGTGAATCGTCCTGAGTGGATGGTAACCAAAGTTGTTCCTGTAATTCCACCGGAACTTCGTCCGCTTGTGCCACTCGATGGTGGCCGTTTTGCAACGTCCGATCTGAATGACCTTTACCGTCGTGTAATCATACGCAACAACCGTCTGAAGAGACTTGTTGAAATCAAAGCTCCGGAAGTGATTCTGCGAAATGAGAAGCGTATGTTGCAGGAAGCTGTGGACTCACTTTTCGACAACTCGAGAAAGTCTTCAGCTGTTAAGACAGAAAGCAATCGTCCACTCAAGTCTCTTTCAGATTCATTGAAAGGTAAGCAGGGACGTTTCCGTCAGAACCTTCTTGGAAAGCGTGTCGATTATTCAGCACGTTCGGTAATTGTTGTTGGTCCTGAATTGAAGCTACACGAGTGTGGACTTCCAAAAGATATGGCAGCTGAGCTTTTCAAGCCATTCATCATTCGCAAGATGATTGAAAGAGGTATTGTGAAGACCGTAAAATCTGCCAAGAAAATTGTAGACAAAAAAGAGGCTGTTGTTTGGGACATTCTCGAGAACGTATTGAAAGGACATCCTGTTCTCCTCAACCGTGCTCCTACCCTTCACCGTTTGGGTATTCAGGCTTTCCAGCCGAAACTCATCGAAGGAAAGGCAATCCAGTTGCACCCACTCGTTTGTACGGCTTTCAATGCTGACTTCGACGGTGACCAGATGGCCGTTCACGTTCCACTGGGAAGCGGTGCAATTCTAGAAGCACAGTTATTGATGCTTGCATCACACAACATCCTCAACCCTGCCAACGGTGCTCCGATTACGGTTCCATCTCAGGACATGGTATTGGGACTTTATTATATTACCAAGTCCCGCAAAGGAACACCTGAGCATCCTGCACAGGGTGAAAACAAAATATATTATTCAGAAGAGGAAGTAACCATTGCATTCAACGAAGGCAAGCTGGATCTGCATGCGAATATCAAAGTTCGCTGGACAGATGTTGCCGGAAATGCAAGCATCATCGAAACAACTTGCGGCCGAGTAATTTTCAATCGCGTTGTCCCGAAAGAAGTTGGTTTCATCAACAAGCTTCTGACCAAAAAAGCACTTCGTGATATCATCGGTGACATTCTCAAGCACGTAGGTATTGCACGCACGGCTCGTTTCCTCGATGACATGAAAGATCTGGGTTACTACTGGGCATTCAGAGGAGGACTTTCCTTCAAACTGACTGACGTGGTTATTCCACCTGAAAAAGACAAGCTCGTAGCTGAAGCCGGTGCGAAAGTGCAGGAAGTATTCGACAGCTATAACATGGGATTGATTACCAATAACGAACGTTATAATCAGGTAATTGATATCTGGACAAATACCAACTCGAAGCTCACCAACATTTTGATGAAGCGTCTTGAAACCGACCAGGAAGGATTCAACAGCATCTACATGATGTTTGACTCCGGAGCTCGCGGTTCCAAAGAGCAGATTCGTCAGCTTGCAGGTATGAGAGGACTGATGGCCAAGCCGCAGAAGAATGCAGCTATGGGTGGTCAGGACATTATCGAAAACCCGATCCTTGCGAACTTCAAGGAAGGTCTATCAATCCTTGAGTACTTCATCTCAACCCACGGTGCCCGCAAGGGTCTTGCAGATACGGCTTTGAAAACGGCTGACGCAGGTTACCTCACACGCCGTCTCGTTGACGTTGCTCAGGACGTTATCATCAATGAAGTTGACTGCGGAACACTTCGTGGAATCGTAGCTTCAGCATTGAAGAAAGCAGATGAAGTTGTAGAAACACTTGAAGACAGAATTGTAGGCCGTACCAGCGTTCATGATGTTGTGAATCCTGAAACAGGCGACATCATTGTTGAGGCAGGTGAGCAGATCGATGAGTTCAAAGCAGAGGCCATTCAGGCAGCAGGTCTTGAAGAAATCGAAATCCGCTCGGTACTTACTTGCGAAAGCAAACGTGGTGTTTGCAGCAAGTGTTATGGACGTGACCTTGCTTCTGCTAAGCTCGTTCAGGAAGGTCTTGCAGTAGGTGTTATTGCAGCTCAGTCAATCGGAGAACCAGGTACACAGCTGACTCTCCGCACATTCCACACAGGTGGTGCTGCGGGCGGTGGTTCTATCGAAACTGATATCAGAGCGAAATATTCAGGTACTGTTGAAATCGAAGAACTTCGTTCGGTTGACTTCATGGCTGATACTGGTGATCTGAAGACAATCGTTGTATCTCGTTCATCTGAAATAAAGATCATCGACGAGAAATCAGGTCTTACACTCACTACTGCAAATATTCCATACGGTTCTACCCTATCGGTAAAACCTGGTCAAAGTGTGAAGAAAGGAGATCTACTTTGCGAATGGGATCCATACAACAGTGTGATCATCACTGAAGAAGAAGGTACAGTTCGTTTCGACGCTGTTGAAGAAGGTATTACTTTCAAAACAGAGCTCGACGAGCAAACCGGATTCTCTGAAAAAGTAATCATAGAGACTAAGGATAAGAAGAAGAATCCAGCGATCGAGATTGTGCGCAACAAAGAAGTTGTGAAGACATACTCTCTTCCTGTTGGTGCTCACCTGAACGTTGAAAACGGACAGAAACTCGGAAAAGGAAACATCCTCGTGAAGATTCCTCGTATGTCTGGTAAAACAAGCGACATCACCGGTGGTCTTCCACGTGTGACCGAATTGTTCGAAGCCCGTAATCCTTCTAACCCAGCGGTTGTATCTGAGATTGACGGTATCGTAGAATACGGTAAAATCAAGCGTGGTAATCGTGAAATTTCGGTGACGGCTCGTACCGGCGAAGAAAAGAAATACCTTATTCCACTATCGAAGCATATTCTTGTTCAGGATGGTGACTTCGTACGTGCGGGTATGCAGCTCTCTGACGGTGCAATTTCGCCGGGCGACATTCTCGACATTCAGGGACCAACAGCGGTTCAGGAGTATCTTGTGAATGAGATCCAGGAAGTTTACCGTTTGCAGGGTGTGAAAATCAACGATAAGCACTTTGAAGTGATCGTGCGTCAGATGATGCGTAAGGTTGAAATTACCGATGCAGGTGATACACGCTTCCTTGAAGGTACCAACGTTGACAAAGCAGAATTCCTCGAAGAAAACGAATTGCTGTTCGATAAGATGGTGGTAATCGATTCAGGCGAAAGCGATCGTTATCAGACCGGTCAGATTATCAGTGTGCGCAACCTGCGTGATGAAAACTCACAACTGAAGCGTAAGGATAAGGCAGAAATCGTAGCACGCGAAGCTGTGACTTCTACAGCCCGTCCAATGCTCCAGGGTATTACCCGTGCTTCGTTGCAGACAGACTCATGGATTTCTGCTGCCTCGTTCCAGGAAACTACCAAGGTATTGAACGAAGCTGCGGTGCAAGGAAAGACAGACTATCTCGTAGGACTGAAGGAGAACGTGATCGTAGGTCACCCAATCCCTGCAGGTTCCGGAGTGCGTCGTTTCTCGAAGATGATTGTAGGCAACAGCGAAGACTACGTAAATCTCGTAGCCAAGCGCGGCGGACATGTACCGGCAGAAGAGAAAGCATAATTTCAATTAAAGTATAATAAAAACCCCGTTCGGAAGAATGGGGTTTTTTGTTGCCTTGCTAACTGGCTTAAACTTACAAGCATTCGCAGAAGAGATCTGCTAAATGAACGATCTAACACATAAAGCAAGGATG
>JBEIHH010000089.1:0-11732 GCA_040381475.1 Crocinitomicaceae bacterium
CGACACTATAACGGAAGGAATTGTTGTTATGCTGCACGGAATCGGGTCATATAAAGAAGTGTTTTATTCTATGGCTAAAAATCTTTCCGATCAGGGATATATGGTTATGCTCACCGATCTCCGGGCTATGGGACAAAGTGGTGGTGAATTCTGTACGTATGGCTATTATGAGAAAAAAGATATAGAAATAATTACAGAGCTGCTCCATATGAGATATCCGAATCTACCCATTGCATTATATGGAACATCCCTGGGTGGAGCTATAGCCATTCAAAGCATGGCTACAAATCCGCTCATTACAGCCGGGATCATTGAATGCACTTACGATGAAATTGGCAAAGTAGTTCGTGGTTATGCTGCGAGAAAGGCCGGTGTGCAATTGAATCTGATCGCAGACTTTGCATTGTGGAGGGCATCAAGAGAAGCGGGCTTTGAACCAGACTCTATGAATCCGGCGGATTATTCAAGAAGCATCAATCAGCCCGTATTGATTGCGCATGGTACTCAGGATATGAATATACCCATATCATGGGGAAAGCACAATTTCGAAAACATGCCTTCTCAAGAGAAAATATTTTACGAAATAAAAGGAGCTTCACATCACAATCTGTCAACAATTGGAGGAACTGAATATTCCATAGCAGTCTTACAATTTCTAAAAGAACATCTCTGCGGGGCCAAAAACTGAATAGCCCCGAACGTTTCCGGGGCTATCACTTGCTTAACCTTAATTAACCTTAACTACTCTTAATCAGAGAAGCATCTTCAATATCTTTAGGTGATCAATTCAATTGGGTATCAAACACACAGTTGAAACGCAACGAGGGTATAAAAAGTTTCATTCCATTTGTATAAAAATCAAAAAACACGGTAAAATCAATCCTCTGAGCATTTTCCATAGTCCATAAAATGAAAAAGTCTCCTCGTTAGGAGACTTCTTCAATGCTTTTTAACGGATTGCTTAATTAACCAAAATGAAACATTCTACGAGGTCTTTAACGGCAGGTGAAAAACAAAGGTTTCATATTTCCGAAAAAATTATTTCATAACAACAAACCGACTTACCAACTTATCATATTCACTTACAGCTATGACATGATAAACCCCGGCAGATAAGGCACCGAGATCGATCTGATGAATCGCCGTTGGTGTATCATTTGAATAAATCAAGTTACCTCCCGGACCTAAAATTGTCAAGGCTGAAGGGACTTCCGTCTCAATCCGGATTAAATCTATGGCAGGATTCGGATATATTGAAATTCCGTTTTCGTCATATTCACAAACTCCAATGATAGTTACACCGACACATTCGGAAACAGCATCACAGCCATTGGCTGAAATCTGTAGTGCATATGAACCACTGATTTCCGGGGAAAAAGAACTTGATGTCTGATTTACGATTGGCAGGTTGTCCGAGCAATCTATCCAGGTATATTCAGCGTTCTCCACTAAAGCGGTTAAAGTGTTGTTATCAAGAATAACTGTTGGATCCGGCAATACAAGAACTTCTACCATTCCGGTCCAGATATCAATACAACCATTCTGATCGACATAGGTGCACTCAATTTCATGAATGCCTGCACCTGCAAGCGCCGGCTGAAAGAGATCTCCAACAATACCGGGGCCATCAATAGTGACATTCTGCTGGCTGGCGACCAAAACTACTTGCTCATCATCGGCGCAGTAGCTCTCCAACAAACCCAAAACATTTACCACGGGTTGATCATAGACAGTCACCGTATCGGAAGAAGCAGAAAAACACCCTACGAGATCAACAATATATTCAACAACATGTGCGCCGGGACCGGCAGCAACCGGACTAAACAAAGAGCCATCGACACCGGGACCTGAGAAAACTCCTCCGGGATTCAGTGCGATGAGTTCGATACTCGTTTGATCCGGACAATAAAATTCGCTTAACCCTGAGAAATCGCTGTTGGCTGTTTCGTAAACGAATATTGTCTGGGTGGAAGAATTCTGGCAGCCATTCTCCCCCATAACCGTATGTATAATCTGATTTTCACCTATTTCTGCATTGGTCGGGTTGAACAAGTTGCCTTCAACACCTATTCCGCTAAAACTACCGGATCCTTCAAGTAAAACAACTTCGGCGTTGGTGCAGTAACCATTCTGAAGACCAGAGAAAATTGCATCGGGAATTGGAAGTACTTCAGTAAACTGTGTTTGACTCACTTCGCAGCTGCCCAGTCCGTTGGTGTAAATGATCGCGAAAATTCCTGGTCCACCCGCAGGGTCGAATATTCCATCCAATGCTTCAGGCGAGAAAAATCCGCCGACCTCAGCAGGCGTGAGTATTACCGCATCTTCATTCTGACAATAAAAATCATTCAGTCCCGAGAAATCTGCGCTGACAAATTGGTTTACCTCAACCAGACTATTCTCAATTGAAATACATCCATTGGCCCCTTCAAGGGAGTAGCTGATTTCGTGAAATCCTGCCCCAGCTGCTTCAGGAGAAAAGAATGCATCTACCACACCGGAACCCGAGAAGCTGCCTCCTTCCACAAGCGGAACAAGCAAATTACCGATTTCATTAGAGCAATATTCCTCTTCAAGACCGGTGAATCCGGCCTCCGGAGCAGCCAGTACCTGCACCAACTGAGAAGCCGTTTGCGCACAACCTGCATCCCCGATGCTGTGAAATATCTCATATATTCCAACACCAATGGCAGGATTGAATACATCGCCTTCCACACCGGTACCGGAAAACTCACCGGAAAATTCTACCGGAATCAATTCAAGAAGATCAGCGTTATCGCAGACCGTTGCTGAAGAAACAGTAAAAGAAGGATCTGCTGCCAGGCCTACAACAACCGTTTGCAGGGATTGGCCACTGCACCCATTTTGATTGGTTACTTCATGAATGATGTTGTGCGTTCCGGCACCGGCAACTTCAGGATCAAATGAGTTTCCAATAACACCGGTTCCTGAAAAAGTGCCGTTGTTGCTCGAAGCAATCAGCTCAACAGCCGAATCATTGCTACAATAAAAAGATGTAAGGCCGGAAAACGAAGCATCCGGAATACTCAGGGTGGTACAAATAGTATTCAATGATTGCACTGTGCCTCCGCTATTGACAGCTTGAACAGTATAACATCCTGCTTCACTTACATTCAATGTTGGTCCGCTTCCAAGCAGGGCATCGGATTCGTCATACCAATTGAAGGTTACATTATTCTGATCAGTTACAGACAAGGAAACAGATTCTCCCGCGCACAAATCCGTATCCCCATTGGCAACTATAGTTGGTGCATCAGGTGCTGCCAATGGCGTTAAAGCCTGACTAATGGTGTAGATGTAATCATTGGAGTCAGATCCGTTGTTGTTCGCAGCATTGCCGACAGCATAAAAACTGACAAGAACCGGAGTAGAAGGAGCTACCCAGGTAAAGGAGAATGTGTGTTGATTAGCCGAGGCACCGGCTTCATCGAGGTGCGTAATCGTTCTTCGAACATTGCTTGCAACTGTCGCATTCAGGGCATGACTTCCAACACCTGCAGTGAGGTTTCCTGCATTCGCACCGGATTGAAGAAGTGCCTCGAATCCAAAACCAAAAAGACTCCTGTTTACCTGAGAAACGGTAACATTGATTGTGTAAGTCTGACCAGGGACATATTGCCAGTTGGTCATGCCAGGTACGTCAATCTGCACCTCTCCAGGTCCGGAATTCACCGCAAACGAATCATGACAGCCAGACTTCGCGCAAGTTTGTTCTCCAGGGGATCCGTTATGACCGGATTTCCCGTTGCTGTTTTCTTCATAGTCAGCACTGGTCAGTGACATCAGGGCGACGAAGCCTCCAAGGAGTATTGATACGATGTATTTCTTATTCTTCATTCGGATTTGGTTTCAATTTCCTTAGCCAGTGATAAACATTTTCTGGCTCTAACAAGTTCACCAGGACTTACAATTGACCAGCAGGTAACCCGAGTACATGCGCAGACTATTTGATCTCAGTTAAGAATTAACTAAAAAAAAGGGTCGAAAGCAACCTTTCGACCCTTTGTTATTTGAGATTTTTTGCGTTCAGACCTCAACTAGCACTTCATCGAGTATCCTTTTTCTAAAGACAATTTGTTTGTCGAACACATCCAAAACCACCGGCTCCGATTTATCAATTTTACCTGAAAGAATAAACTTGGAGAGCTCATTCATTACTTCCTTTTGAATAACCCGTTTTACCGGCCTTGCGCCATATTGAGGATCATAACCACGTTCAGCCAGGTAGTGCATTGCATCAGGTGTTACCACAAGATCAATTTCAGATTTTTCCAATCTTTCACTGAGCAATCTCAATTGAAGTTTAACGATGTCTTCAATCTGCGATTTCTTTAATGGGGTGAACATAATTACTTCATCCACGCGATTCAGGAACTCAGGTCGAAGCGAAGATTTTAGTGTCAACATCACTTCAGCTTTTGTTCTTTCGAATAATTCATCATCATCTGCATTCTTTGCTTTATCATAATTCTCTTGAATAATCTGTGAACCCAGATTGCTTGTCATGATGATGATGGTGTTTTTGAAATTAACCAATCGACCTTTTGAGTCAGTTAGTCTTCCGTCGTCAAGCACCTGCAGCAGGACATTGAAAACATCGGGGTGCGCCTTTTCTATCTCGTCCAAAAGAATTACAGAATACGGCTTTCTTCTTACCGCTTCAGTCAGCTGACCACCTTCATCATATCCTACGTATCCCGGAGGAGCACCGACAAGCCTGCTAACTGTATGTCTTTCCTGGTATTCGCTCATGTCTATTCGCGTCATGGCATTTTCATCATTGAACAAAAATTCGCTCAACGCCTTTGCCAATTCCGTTTTACCGACACCGGTTGTTCCAAGAAAAATGAATGACCCTATTGGTTTGCGGTCGTCGCTTAGTCCAGCGCGAGAGCGTCTTACTGCATCACTAACAGCCAAAATTGCTTCTTCCTGTCCAACAACACGTTTACCCAGTTCCGCTTCCAACCTCAACAGTTTGGCTCGCTCACTTTCCACCAACGCCTTCACTGGAATACCGGTCCACCGTGAAACCACATCAGCTATTTCCTCAGGATCCACTTCCTCTTTGAGCATTTTTGAATTAGCTTGCAGCTCCTGCAGCTTCAATCTGTTCTCTTCAATCTTCTGTTCCTGTTCCTTTATACGTGCATATCGGATTTCGGCCACAAGTCCATAATTACCTTCTCGTTCCGCTTGTTCCGCCTGCAATTTCAAATCCTCAACCGCAGACTTGGCATTTTGAATATTCTCGACAACATCTTTTTCATTCTGCCATTTAGCAGCGAGTGCATTTCTTTCATCTGATAATTCGCTGATCGACTTATTCAACTCATCGAGTTTGGCAACATCGTTCTCACGTTTAATCGCCTCTCTTTCGATTTCAAGTTGCATGATCTTTCTTTCGAGTTCATCCAACTCCAAAGGTTTTGAATTGATTTCCATGCGCAACTTAGAAGCAGCCTCATCAATCAAGTCAATGGCTTTATCCGGAAGAAATCTGTCGGTGATATATCGGGAGGAAAGTTCAACGGCAGCAATAATTGCATCATCTTTAATTTGAACCTTGTGGTGATTTTCATATTTCTCTTTTAATCCTCTGAGTATGGATATCGCTGCGTCACGATCAGGCTCATCGATCATCACCTTCTGGAAACGACGTTCCAGAGCTTTGTCCTTTTCGAAATACTTCTGATACTCGTTGAGCGTAGTTGCACCAATTGCGCGCAGCTCACCTCGGGCAAGTGCAGGCTTAAGAATATTCGCCGCATCCATTGCACCCTCACCACCACCAGCGCCGACAAGTGTATGAATCTCATCAATGAAGAGAATGATTTCACCATCACTCTTTTGAACTTCATTCACAACTGATTTCAAACGCTCTTCGAATTCGCCTTTGTATTTCGCCCCGGCAATAAGAGCTGCCATATCAAGAGAATAAATCTGCTTTGATTTAAGATTTTCAGGAACATCCCCATTGATAATGCGATGTGCAATACCCTCCGCGATAGCTGTTTTACCGGTACCCGGTTCGCCGATGATAATCGGATTGTTTTTTGTTCTGCGCGACAAAATCTGCATCACACGACGAATTTCTTCATCACGGCCGATCACAGGATCGAGCTTCCCGTCACGTGCCAACTTGTTAAGGTTCTTGGCAAACTTCTCCAATGAATTGTATGTCTCTTCCTGAGAGTGTGATGTCACGCGTTCGCCCTTGCGCAATTCGGTGATTGCCTTCTTCAAATCCTTCATCGTGACTCCGCTGTCACGCATCATTTGCGATGCTTTATCCCGACCTTCCGCAATGGCCAGGAGTAAATGTTCTACAGCCACATATTCGTCGTTGTATTCCTTAAGATAATTCTGTGCGCGGTTGAGCGCTGTATTGGCTTCGTAAGAAAGAGACATTTGTCCGCCGGACACTTTAGGAAAAGAATCTAACATCTTATCGAGCGCCTGCTCGAGGATGTTGACGTTAACATTCATTTTCTTCAGAAGAAAAGGAGTTACGTTTTCATCGGCTTCGAAAATGCCTTTGAGCAGGTGTGCATTCTCAATGGTCTGATGACCCTTTTCGAGCGCAATTTGTTGTGCCTTTTGAATAGCTTCCTGAGTTTTGAGGGTGAACTTTGAAAAATCCATTATTCTAAAATATTAACCGCTCACATCAATTCATGCACCACAACTGATAGACGGCAATTTTGGCGGGTTATTTCCTGCTCGTCTGACGAAATGTTCGAATAGAATTGATCGGTGCGGACAAAATGTACCGTAACACCTCTATTGCCCGAATATCGAAATTTTCAAAAGCTATGAGACTATCTTCACCAAATGAAAATATTCTTGATCGGATACATGGGCAGTGGTAAAACCACCCTGGGTCAAATTCTGGCGGAAAAAATGAAACTGACCTTCATAGACCTCGATCAGGAGATAGAGCGAGCAACCGGAAAAAGAATCACTACAATTTTTGAGGAGGAAGGAGAAGATGCATTCAGGCTAAAAGAAAAAGAAATCCTCGGAAAAGCCATAAAGCACAACGAACGCTTTGTTATGGCTACTGGAGGTGGCACTCCGTGCTATCACAAAAATCTCGAATTGATGAGAAAAGCCGGCATCACAATCTATTTGCAGGTATCAATCAAGGAACTTGTGCGACGGAATCAAAACGCGCAGGAATTAAGACCTTTACTGCGTGGCATGAGCGAATTGGAAATGCAGACCTTCATCAATGAGCACCTCAAAGAAAGAATATCACATTACAAAAAGGCCAACATCACTTTGAAAGAAAATGAAATTGACGCTGAACGCATCATTCAGGACCTTCGGCTTTTAGCTCACTCCAGATAAACCGCTTCCTTTCCCTTTGCAAGATCAACAGTCACATGCTCCTTTAAGTTAGTAGACAGGGTGAGCCCAACATAATCCGCGCGAATAGGAAATCTTCTGTGAAAACGATCGACAAGCGTAGCAATAGCGAGGTGTTTCGGTTCTGCGTCCAAAATATGACGTGAGGCATAAATCAATGTACGACCTGAGTTCAAGACATCATCTACAAGTACGACGCATTTATTTTTGATTGTCATCAACTCACCTGTAAATGATATTGGACCACTCAACGGCTTGTCCTTGTTCAATTCTATGTGCTCAACGCTCACCAGACTATCTGCAATTCCCTTCAGCAAATCACCTAATCTTTCAGCAACTTCACTACCCTTGCCACGCACACCTATGATGACAATCTCTTTTTCCTTATAATGATTTTCATGGATTTCATGTGCAATCCTGACAAGCTTTTGTGCCACTTGTTTGGAATTCAGGATCAGGGATCTTTCGCTTTTCATTGCAATATCTATTTCATTTACGTGTAAACTCGAACCAAAGCTCTCTTCCTTTTCTTGGGGCAATTGAATTTTCGGCCGTTCCTAACACGTCAAGGCTAAAATACGGAGAAAACAATGAGCGATACTCTTCTTCACTTCCACCAAAAGGTGGACCTTCTTCAGTGAGTGGAAAATTAAAAAGCAAACCCGCGAGTCGCCCACCAGGCAAGAGTATGTCGTGCATCTTCTTGACGTAAGCCTGCCTCAAAACAGGATCAAGTGCACAGAAAAAAGTTTGTTCAACGATCAGGTCAAAAGTCTGTCCGAGTGCAAAAAAATCAGCACACAACAACTGGTTGTCTGGAAAATGAGGTGATCTCGATTTGAGATTGATCAAAGGTTGAGGAACAATATCCAAGACATAGACATTCTTAAAACCTTGTTCAAACAAATATTCGCCCTCGTAACTGTTTCCTCCACCGGGAATCAAAATTTTCACATCTTTATCATGCAGAGTTGAAAAAAAAGCGACGAAAGGATCAGAAATTTTTCCCACATCCCAGCCAGTCTGTTGATTGGTCCATCTATTTGTCCAATATGTTTTATCAAACCTGTTCATTTGCGAAAAAGTACTACTGATTCAACATGAGAAGTATGTGGAAACTGATCGACCAAGCTCATTTTTACAATGTGGTAACCTGCATTGCGCAGTTCAACAATATCCCTTGCCTGTGTTGAAGGATTGCAAGAAACATATACGATTTCCGGAACATCCAGAGCAATTACTTTACGCAAAGTTTTTGGTGCGATACCTGCTCGCGGAGGGTCCATAACTAGGCTGCTGATCTTGCCTTTGTATTCCGGAAATTCCAGTAGAAATTTTCCAACATCAGCAGCATAAAATTCGAGATTGTTTACTCCATTCCTTTCCGCACTCGCTCGTGCATCATCAATAGCCGCTTCTACAATGTCCACTCCAATGACCTTTCTATTGCTTCGTTGAGCCAATAATTGTGTAATGGTGCCAGTGCCACAGAACAAATCCAGAATAACATTACCGTCATTGTTGTCAGTTATACCCGCATAATCCAAAACCTTGGCATAAAGCCTTTCGGCGCTTTTGGGATTTGTCTGAAAGAAGCTATTCATGCTAATTTCAAACTTCAACCCATGGATGTTTTCAGTGATTTTAGGAACCCCGTAAAGCAATTTTGTGCTACCGCTTAGTGGATCAACCCGATCGCCCGTATTGGTGTTGCAGGTCATCAAAAGTCCGGCGAGTCTTTTACCCAGAAGTTGAACCACAACATCTGAAAAAGCCTTCGCATCAAACTGCTCCAGATGAGATTCTGATGTTACAAGATTTATCAGCAACTGATCAGTTGCAAATGTCTTTCTCACAACCAGATAACGAAAAAATCCTATTCTCTTCGGTGGATGCCAGGCTGGAAGACCTGTTTTGATTAACCATATGCGGATTTCTTGAAGGCGTGATTCAAATTCCGCATCAAAAAGACCTGAATCATGGTCTAGGTTTTCTACACACCACCAGGTGCCACGATGTTTGAATCCGAGTCCAAAGTCATCGTATTCCTTCTTTTCATTGAGATCAAACCGAATAACCGAAAAGGCATACTCCATCTTATTGCGGTAATGCCAGATCGAAGGAGATAACAAATACTCATCGAAGTAATTTTCAATCTCGTTGACAAGGCCTATTTTTCTGAAAAGGTCGAATACCGTTTTCTTTTTCGATTCTGTTTGTTTTTCAATAGGCCATGTTGCGTAAGGCGCGCCCGGAATCGGCTGATAAGGAATTTTCAATTCATCAAAAGACTTCTCCAGCACTTCGACCAAACGACACTCAGCGTATCTTTTCTGAGATTTTTCTACTACCGCCTTCACCAATTGTCCTGGAATAGTATTCTGGACGAACACAGTAAAGTCGCCCTTGTCAGTCGGAATTTTTCCAACACCCACACCACCGAAAGCAAGATCAACAATCCTGATTTCAATTTCCTGATTTCGCTTGAGTAAACGTTCTTGCATTGGCGCGAATTTACCCACAACCCGAGATGAAAAAAGGGTACAATCTGGTGTTAAGAAAGGGGAGTAAGGGTTACTTTGCGGCCAGCGATGAACAACAAATCAATACCCTTGCTTCTCGGGCCGGTGATTCCTGTAGTATCAGCGATTTTCGATATTTCCACCTTTGGGTTTCAGCCATCACTGGTGCTTGGCATGACCATGTGGATGTTGCTGTGGTGGATTACTGAATGTGTCCCAATGGCCATTACATCTCTTCTGCCGATCATCGCATTTCCGCTACTTGGTATTATCCCCCTGGAAAAAACGTGTTTGGCTTACAGCAATAGATTCGTGTTTCTGTTTCTCGGAGGTTTCATGATATCCCTTGCCATGGAAAAATGGAATCTTCACAGGCGGCTGGCACTAAACATTGTAAATCGCACCGGGACCGGTGCGAACAGTATCATTTTTGGTTTTTTTCTTGCTTCATATCTCATCAGTATGTGGATCAGCAATACCGCCACATCCCTGATGATGCTCCCTATAGCCGCATCAGTTGTGGCCTTGTTATTGAACGATGCGAACAAAAACTCTTCGAAGGGTAACAAAAATTTCTCAACCACATTGATGCTATCCATCGCCTATGGTGCGAGCATTGGTGGAATTGCGACTTTAGTGGGTTCACCGCCCAATGCAAGTATGGCCGGAATCTTGTCGAAGTCCTTTAACTACGAAGTAAGCTTTTTTGAATGGATGAAATACGGGCTGCCATTCTCCTTCCTGTTGTTGCTGATTGCATATTACGTTTTGGTGAAATGGATTTATCCTAACAGGCTAGGCAAGTTTGAACTAGGCCATGAAATCATTCATGCAGAGTTAATGGCACTGGGCAAGCTGCGATCATCCGAGCTCCGTGTATTCATTGTTTTTGTTGCAACAGCCGTGTTATGGATTTTACAGGAACCCATAGCCAAATTCGTTAAACCTGCCGGTATCGAACTAACTGATACCTCCATCGGATTGTTTATGGCATCAATGCTTTTTATCATTCCATCCGGCAGCAGTCAGAGTAAAATTCTCGAATGGAAGGACACTGAAAAACTTCCATGGGGTGTACTACTCATGTTTGGCGGAGGCATGAGTTTAGCGGAAGCTTTTAGTAGCAGTGGTCTCGTTCAACACATTACTTCCACCATGACAGGTGTGGATCAATCCAATAAATTCCTTTTCGTAAGTTTATTGTGTGCTCTTGGACTCATAATGACTGCGCTCATGAGTAACATAGCTATGGTGAACATTTTTGTTCCTGTTGTAGCTTCTTTGGCAGTTGGAACTGAAATTTCTCCGGTATTGTTTGCAATCCCCGTGACAATTGCAGCAAGTTGCGACTTCATGTTCCCCATGTCCACGCCTCCTAACGCTATTGCCTATAGCAGCGGGTATATCCACAGCAAGGACATGCTGAGAGCGGGTATTGTTTTGAATGTATTGTCCATGCTGTTGCTGTCAGCTCTGGTATACATTAGTTTGAGTTTATCAAATTGAAAAGGCCGCACATCTTGCGCGACCTTCCCATCATTTGTGATACCAGCAAATAAATTAATTCGATAAAAGTGATCCCGAAGGGATTCGAACCCCTGACCCGCAGATTAGAAATCTGCTGCTCTATCCAACTGAGCTACGGGACCAAATACATATAAAAAAGGATTCAAGATGTCTTGAATCCTTTTTTTGTGTTGTCGGGGTGGCAGGATTCGAACCTACGACCTTCTGCTCCCAAAGCAGACGCGATACCGGGCTACGCTACACCCCGAAAATATTCTTATCGATCCATGACCTCTTCTGATCACTTCCTCC
>JBEIHH010000090.1:0-11116 GCA_040381475.1 Crocinitomicaceae bacterium
GTTCAATGCAAGCATAATCCAGCAGAGACTTTTCATTCTGATCATACTAATCGTCGGTGCTTCTGATGCTATTGGGCAAGGGCGCTTTAGTGGCCGGGTTTCAGACCTTCAAGGAGAACCTATGTTCGGTGTAATAGTGGTTGATACCAATAACTACTCCATCCTTGGTCAAACAGATTTTGACGGGTTGTTCTCAATCCAAATACCTGATAATAAACAGCACATTTTTAAATTCAACCTATTGGGTTATGCTGAGTTGATAGAAACTATTTCTGTAACGAATGGCGAAGTAATCAACAAGGATTTCACCTTATTGGAGAAATCATTGATAGCTGCGGAAGTAAAAATTGAAGGCAAAGCTTCCCGCGCCGCTGATACTTACATGGAGAAAATCAAAATGAACTCCACAACTTCAATCGACTACATTTCATCGGAAACTCTTAAGAGAACAGGTGATAACAACGTGATGAACGCTGTTGCCAGAGTTCCGGGGGTTTCAACGAGCGGCGGCCTGATTACAGTTCGGGGTATTGGAGACCGTTATGTTAAAACTATGCTTAACGGAAGCCGCGTACCTACGCTTGACCCTCTGACAAATAACATTAAACTGGATATTTTCCCGGCAAGCCTTGTAGACAACATCGTACTCACAAAAACGCAAAGTCCTGATTTACCCGGTGACTGGAGCGGCGCTTATATTTCAGTTGACACCAAAGATTATCCTGATAAACTTACGGTTAATGTCGAGAGTCAATTTGGATACAACCCTCAATTCACTTTTCAAGACTTTATTACCTCCGAAAGAAGTTCAACTGATTGGCTCGCATTTGATACGAATCTTCGCACCAGAACAGGTAATACTGTTACTGCACCCAATCTTAATCCTTCTACCTATCAGGAGATGATTGCTCTCGGACTAGGAGATTACTACAATTCATTAGGAATTAATGGTTGGACCGATGGCAATACGCAAGGCAACACCTATTTCAGAATGGGTTTGGTAGAACTCGGATTACTGCCCTCGGCGTTGATCAATGATCCGGCAGCTTATCAGGAAGCATTGAATGTTTACAATACTACTTATAACCCCCAGGCCTACAGATATATTAATCCTAATCAGACAGATTACAACAACGGATATTCCAATAACTGGACAACCAAATTCAGAAAGGCACCAATGTCTTTTTCTCAAAACGTAAGCATTGGTGATCAACGTATCTTGTTTGGTAAACCATTAGGGTATTTCATTGGTATTCGTTACGGAAACAGTTACCGTTACGATCCTGATGGTATTTCACAAAGAATACTTGATGAATCTCAGGACTACCGAATTGAAACAAACGACCAAACCTTGATCAGTCGTGAAACGCATTCATGGAGCGCATTGCTGAACCTGGCGTACAAGTTGAACGATAACAATAAGGTTTCCTTGCTGTTTATGCCGAATTTAATTGGAGTAAATGACGTGGCTGCATTTACAAACATTCCTTTGGAAGTAGATGGTGAGATTGTTCAGGATGAACTGACTGCTCGACGAAATATGTTCTATGAGCAGCGAAAGCAATTCATTTACCAATATGCTTCGCAACACTTTATTCCATCCAAAAAAATAAGGATAGAAGCTACAGCATCTTATACAGATGGTGCTTCAATCGCGCCAGATTTCAGAACAACAGAATATATACTGTTCAGATTAGCTCCGGGGTCAATCCAGTTTTCTCCCACTGCCGGTGATGGTATCAGAAGGTTCTACAGGTACCTCGACGAAAATTTACTTGACGCAAGACTTAGTGTCGAAATTCCTCTGAGTAGCGCAGAAGGAAAAGAATCCAATAAAATCAAGATCGGGGGTTCAACATTTTACAATTACCGAAAAATTGACAACGAAGAATATCGTGTAATGCCTGGTAATGGGTTCGTAACCCCTTTGCAAACTGAAGACATCGACGCTTACATGGATTATGACAGATTCATCATGACTGACTCGTTGATCGATTTTTATTATATTTCACTGGATGAAGACAGAAATCACAGCTTCGGACATAGCAGAGTAGATGCTGCTTTCGCAATGTTGAACTATGACATAACTCCGGAGTTAAAATTCTCAGGAGGCCTTCGAGCTGAGCACACTGATATTTTCCTTGATGTGGACAAGTTTTATCAGAACGATTATGTCAGAGATGATCCACGTCGTTCAAATGTGACCAATTTCCCGAATGTCAACCCCGCTGAGTTGAATGAATGGGATTACTTGCCGAGCGGAAGCCTGATATACAAAATAGAATCCGAAAAAATAAGCAGGATGAATATAAGGCTCAACTATAGTCATTCGCTTGCACGACCTAGTATCAGAGAGTTAAACGATGCTGCTATTATCGATAATGAGTTCCGACAGTTCATATATGGAAACTCTGATCTAAAGATAGCAGAAGTAAAAAACTATGATTTCCGGGCAGAAACATTCTTCAACAATGGTGATAACGTTTCGCTCAGTCTCTTTTACAAAGACTTCAAGAACCACATCGAAATGGGATTCGGAAACGTTGGTATCTCCTGGGAAAATGTCCCTGAATCTGAAGTGCTGGGTATTGAAATTGAAGGAAAAAAAGATATCGGAAAGTTCTTTGAATTCAGGGGCAACGTCACCATAGTAAATTCAGAATCACAATTCATCAGAAGGGATTTCAGCATTGTGGATGGAAAGAAATTCTATCTCCCGATTGATACCATTTTCAGACCAATGTTTGGTCAGGCACCTTATCTGATCAATGGAATGTTTACATATAAATCCGACAGCCTTGGCCTGACTGCCACAGTAAGTTATAACGTTCAGGGAGAAAGACTCGTAATTGCGGGTGCTTTCAAGGGATGGGCAGACGTTTATGAATTACCTCGACATCTGATTGATTTCAAATTAACCAAACGCTTCGGTGATCACTTCTCCGCCAGTCTCACCGTACGAGATATTCTGAATGCTCCTGTATTGAGAGCCTATGATCTACCGACCGGATGGGTCGACTTTGACCGATTCAGGTATGGAACTACGTATTTATTAAGTATAGGCTATAAACTATAAAAACACATGAAGGCTGCTGCAATAAATATTATATTACTACTTCTGAGTTTGTCGGCTGCGGCACAATTGGAAGGAATATTCGTTGAACGATATTACATTTCTGATAACTCGGATGCCACTGACACTACCAATGGCGGCGTTGAAACGGGTGAATCTACCTATCGTCTATTTTTAGATCTGGCTGCCGGCAGCAAACTCATCTCGATCTACGGTGACGCTCTTCATCCATTCGAAATTTCCAGTACAAGACGATTCTTCAATAATCCCGACGGTTCAACTTTTGGGTATGACATTCCGAAAATAGCTTATGAATCGAATACTGTGGCTCTTGACACTTATCTGACGTTGGCTCAGGTCGGTTTTCAGGGTTCCAACAAATTTTTTGGCATACCGAAACATCAGGATGTCGATGGTTCATTCATAGGAGGATTAAATAACGATGGAGGAAGTGAAATGATTGACGGCGGCCTTTTGGTCAATCAGGATCCCGCTGCCGGAATTCCAATTACAGAAGCCGACGGGATGGATACACTGAACCTTACAATCAATGATTGGTTCTCATTTGGTATCACTGATTTCGGTACAGGAGAGGACACTACAATTTTCAGCATAGATGCTGTTGACTCAGTTTATACGAGTAATCAGTTTGTCCTGCGATCTGAAACCGGTGTTTATGGAGTTAATCCTGACAGTAATTTTGTGCTGATTGCTCAGCTAACAACACCCGGTGAAATTTCTTTTCGTTTAAACGCAAGAGTTCTTACCAATCTAGGAGATACCCTTGTTTATGTAGGAACCAACGAGCTGACAATGCCCAATGAAGTATTCGCGCCCTATCTTGTTTTTCCACAAGTGTGTGGCTGCACAGATCCAGAATTTCTGGAGTTTAGTGCAATTTATCCCTGCAGTCAGGAAGGTGCCTGTCAAACGCCTGTTGTCTTTGGCTGCATGGACTCACTCGCATGTAACTATGATCCCGGTGCTAATTTTGAGCTTGAAGGCTTATGCTGTTATCCTGGCTTTTGCGCAGAAAGGGACATCGAACAAGTTTGTCCTCAATTGAAAGGATCATCATTTGACTTTAGAGTCTTCCCCAACCCTGCTGATGCAACAACGGCAATTCAGGTGATTAGCGGAGTTACATCCGATGTCAGAATCGACATCTCAGATTATAACGGAATTTCCTTGTATTCCGAATTCGTCCCTCAGGCTCCTTTGAACTACAGCACACAGATAAATATGACGGCATTTCCATCAGGAATTTATCTTGTCAGAGTCACGGGCATCAATGAAACACAACATGTCATGTTGGTTAAACTATAAGAGCTAAATATGAAGAATCTAAAGCACTTATCAGCACTATGCATTGTCATCCTCAGCATGATCGGATGCGGCAGGGACGATGAAGAACCTTACGTCATAGAGCGTGGTACTGTTACCGATATCGCAGGAACTGTATACAATACGGTGAAAATTGGAGATCAATGGTGGATGGCTGAGAACCTTCGCGTTTCAGCATACAACGACGGAACTCCGATTCAATTCATACCGAAAACAGATGGCATGGACACACTCTGGGCGAATGCAGATTCCGGGGCTTATTGTTTCATCAATGAAGAATTGTTTGGCTACCTATACAATGCCAAAGTTCTTCTAAGCGAAAAAAATATTGCTCCTGCCGGATGGCATGTTCCGACAGATGAAGAGTGGAAAATACTTGAAAGAACCCTTGGAATGACCATATCGGAAACCAATAACACCGGCTGGCGCGGATCAGAAGAGGCGAATCTATTGACATCACAATACAATGATGGTTGGCCGGCAAATGATCGCAATGTTGGCCTATTTGGAAGTGATTTCTTCGGATTCAATGCGAAACCATCGAGTATACGAGGTCATGATGGAAGAACCAATATTCAAAGTAACTCGGCTTGGTGGTGGTGCAATACTGCAGATTCAGGAAAATTCTATTACAGAAACATAGACACCTATCAACGAAGAATATTCAGACAGCTCATGCTTGCTGAATGCGGCCTCAGCATTCGTTGCGTAAAAGATTAATGAAATGAAAAATATTTTCTTCTTCGTTTTAATTGGCCTCAATACACTCGGCTATGCTCAAGACACATTGAGTAAATGGACATTTGGCCTGGTAACAGGTATCGATCGCAACTATACTAAAATTCAAGTTGAATCAACCGATTATACTCAAGGTATATGGGACTCTCTTGAAGTGCCTGTTTGGCGGGGAATGGGAGGAGTTCGAATTGGTTACAACATTCGACCGAACATTGAAATTTTAACCGGTATTAATTATGCGAACAGGGGATATTCAATCGACACATTGGTTGATGCCCGATTGCACAATCTGAAGTTTCATTACAGATTCTTTGAATTGCCCATTGGTCTTCACTACGGAATTAAAATAAATGAAAAAAATGACATTCTGATCGGCGCCACTTTATCAGCCAGACTTCTTTTAAGTGATAAAATTGTGTACCAGAAATTAGGACAGACTGCAGTCTTCGAAATGACCAATGCTGATGCCAACAATCGTATTCAAGCAAATGTTAACGCATTATTAGGCATCAGGAGACATATTGCCAATGATGCTTTTATCAGCTTGTACGTCAACAGCATTCAAGCCATTTCCCCTTTGAGTGATGGTCCTGTTTCACGTTACTTGAACTCTATTGGATTACAATTTGCTCTCAGCAAGACAATCTAGTGTTACCTCAATATTTCTTCGAACAACACATTTGTTATTCTAATATATTCTCATTGGAAGTTTAGTTACGAATATATCTTCTCTCCTGATTTATTCTTTAACAAAAGCGTAATTTCATTTTCACCTCCATAGAAAATAATGCAGCAAACATTTGCCTCGCATTAATTCAATTAATTAACTAATTTCAAAATGAAAAAGAATTTCAACTTTTCCAAAATCGTTGCAGTTATTGCAATGTCATTCGGTGCCTTCTCTGGCGCGAATGCTCAAACCAACCTTGGTGCATCATGCGGCTGTCCTGCCGTAGGTTCACGTACTGCTGTTAACGTTTCATCTTTGCCGGGTGCAACTGTCATCGCTGGTGATCCGGATGCGTTCCAACTTACTTCCGGCGCATCTTTTACCTGCAACAACACTTACATCCTCGACAAGAAGATTTATGTTCCAAGCGGTCAGGTACTAAGCATTGCTCCTGGTACAGTGATCAAAGGTGCTGCTGCTGCACTTCCTGTTGATCAGACTGCTTTGGTTGTAGAGCGTGGTGGTAAAATTATCGCTCCGGGTACTGAAGATTGCCCAATTGTTTTCACTGCTAATGCAGATAATTTGGATGGTACTTTCCCTATTACTACCATTGGTGCATGGGGTGGTGTTGTGATTCTTGGCAAGGCTACGAACAATCTGGTTGCTGCCAACACGCCACAGACTTTTGGCTCTAAGGTAGGTATGGCTCCTGGTGTTGGTCTGATCGAAGGTTTCAACAATACCGGTACACACAACCGTTACGGTGTTTTGCAAAGCGGTATTTTCGCCGGCGAAACTTTAGGTGCTTTCGATGACAATGACAACAGCGGTGTTATGACATATTGCTCTATCCGTCACACCGGTGCTATCCTTGAAGTTGGTGCTGAGATCAATGGTCTTACACTCGGATCAGTGGGTCGTGCTACTACAATTGAGCACATTGAGATTGTTTCAGGCGCAGATGATATGATCGAATTATTCGGTGGAACAGTAAACCTGAAGTGGGTTACTACCCTCTTCGGTAATGACGATATGTTAGATTATGACCAAGGATGGTCTGGTAAGTGCCAGTTCTTCTTCGGTATGAAGAATGATGGTATCACTACCGGTCAGGCCAGCCCTGATAACGATAATGGTATCGAAGCTGACAGCGATGATAACAGCGCTCAATCACTGCCACGTTCTACCCCTGTAATTTACAACGGTACTTTCATGGGTAACTCTAAAGTTACTGGTACTGCCGACAACCGCGGATTGGCTGGTATTCAGGCTAAGGACGGAGCAGGTGGAAAAATATACAATTGCATTTTCGCAAACTTCAAAAACGGTTTCAACTCGGAGTTTGCTCTTGGTTCACGTACATTCCCTCTTGGCGGTAATTCATGGCATAACTGGTTTAACAATCCAGGCGCTCCTGCCACACCAACAGCTTCTACTGGTAACGGAACTTTAGACCTCCAGGTAAAGTGTAACCACTTTGTTAATTGCACAAACCCATTGGTAGCAGGTGCTAACAACCTCGCTGCAAATGGAACTGCGCTTACAGCTGGCACCACTTCAAACGTTGGTATCGCTAATGGCGTTGAGTTTACTCAGTTCACAACTACAGACAACAACGTGATAGTTGTAGGTAACACACTTCCTGGATTCGACTATACATTTACTCGTACTGGTAACACTTTCACAGCTAAGAACGACCCTACTCCAAATCCGGCTCTTTCTGTTACAGGTTGCCCAACAGCTCCGGTTGATGGTTTCTTCGAACCAGCTAACTACCGTGGTGCATTTTCTTCTGAGTATGGTGACAACTGGTTGTCTACCTGGTCTTACGCAAATATCCTAGGAGCTTCTGAAGGAATTGAGGCTTGTCCAACTGACCTTGACAAAAACGGTGTGACTAACGTAAATGACTTCCTCATTTTCGCTCCAGCATTCGGAACATCTTGTGATTAATATTCTCAGATAATTAATAGAGAGTATAATATTTAAAATAAAACACAATATGAAGACGATAAAACTAATTTTAGGAATTTGCCTTATGGCATATTCTACCGGGGCATTTGCTCAAGGTCTTGAAGGCATCATCGTAGAGAAATACTATTCTTCTAACTCTGCCGATGCTGCCAATGCAACTGCAGAAGGTGCCACAACACCTCTTACAGTTGGTTCTACAACTTACCGCATTTATGTGGATATGGCTGCAGGATACAAATTCTCAGCAATCTATGGTAGTGCAGCTCACAATCTAACTGTTAGCTCAACTTCCAATTTCTTCAACGACCCCAATTTTGGTGTTACCATTATGGGTGAAAATGGGACTTACATTTCAGCAGGTCAAATCGTTCAGAATACATCAATGCTTGATTCCTATTTCACGGCTGGTGCCGCTTCTAACGGTAAGGCGGGTGTTGCTAAATCAGCTGATACTGACGGTGCGCTAGCTAATGTTGATGGTATCCTGTTGAATAACCCGGGAGCATGCTTCGGCTTAAACATTCAAGGACCAGGTGCTCAGGATGGTTTAATCAATAGCTTACCTACTACTGTTGTTGATCCTAATGCGCTTGGTATTGGCACTTCGCTTAGTGCTTTGGAAGGTGTGACCCCTGGTAATTCGATCCTTTTCACTGACGCTACAATCGCAGCATTGGGAGGTATCGTTGGTCCAACAGCTGATAACCGTGTTTTCATCGGTCAGTTCACAACTGCGGGTAATCTTACTTTCGCTCTGAATGTTCAGATTATCAATGTTGGAACTGGTCTTCCAGAAAACTACGTTTCTTCCGCACCTGTTGCAGGTGAATTGACTCACCCTACATTGGCTCAGACTGTCACTGGTCCATGTCCGGTAAACACGAACACAGATACACCTGATGGCGCTGCTCTGTATCAGTTCAGCAGCAACACGGTATATCCTAACTGCCTGCCTATCTCTGGTAACTTGTCATCTGCGACAAACTCTTCGGAATCAACAGGTGGTGGATCTGACTTATGGTATCGCTTCGTTGCACAGTCAACTGCTGTGAGCATTACTCTCAGCAGCTCATCGCATGACGATATCATTGAATTGTATGAAAAAGTTGGTCTGAACTATGTTCTTGTGCCGGGTGGCGTTGAGAACGCAAGTTCAGGCAACTCTGACTTCGAGCGTTTGACTGTTGGTGGTTTGACACAAGGAACAACTTATTATGTATCAGTTGGCGCCGTTTCAGGCACAGGTGGTGCTTACCAACTTTGCATTCAGCATTTGATGCCAAGCGGTTGTGCTCTTGCAACTCCAGTAAACGGTTTTAATCTCTGCTCCACGTACAAAGCCATTTTCCGTGGTTCTGTTGGTCAGGGTGTTAACTATGACTTCACCTTTACAGGTGTTGGTGGTGGAGCAAGCGGTACTACTTCGCTTAGCAACACAAACGGTTTGATTGTACTTTCAAACGGTGCGCTTGGTCTGCGCTACGGCGGTATCTACGATGTCACTGTAGATGTAGAATACTCTATTCTTCCAAGCACAGGCCCTGCAGACGTTTTAACTGTTCTAGGTACATCAGCAGCAGGTAACTGCAACGATGTAACGATCAGAGCTCAGCCTTTGGTTGAAGTTCGCTCAAGCCAGCGTTGCAATGCTTCTCTGTTACGCAGCAACTTCCTTATAGGAAATGCTCTTCCAGGTCAGCCGCTTGCTTGTGGTGTTGTAAATTATACTTATGAATTCATTCAGGTTGCAAGCTGTTCAAACGGCACTGTTGCTGCTCCTGCAGTTGAATACACCACTGCCAATGCGAATCCATTTTTGCCTTTGGGTCTTCTTCCTAACCTCGCTAACGTTGGAGCATGGGATGTTCGCATCCGTCCAAACTTTAGCTATGGAAATGGAACATATGGTCCGACACAGAGAATTCAGGTTGTTGGAACTTCTGCAAGCGCAACAATCAATGAAGAAGCTGCCTATGAAGAGTCAGTGAGATCAATGGAAATGAGTGGATCACAGTCTGCTGTTTATCCTAACCCGAACAACGGTGAGATCCTGAACATTAACTTCACCGGTATTGAATCTGCACAGGTTGAAGTGCGTATCATCGACGCAATCGGTAGAACTGTTTACAACAGTGCTTACAGCGTTGATTCTACTCTCAATACCATTGTAAACTTTACACAACCTCTAACCTCAGGAGTTTATTTGGTTGAACTCCGTGATGGATCCAATGTACAATCTGAGAAATTGATTGTGCAGTAATATTGTAGTAGTAGTTTAATATCATTGTGTGAAAGGCATCCCAAACGTGGGATGCCTTTCTGCTTTTGGAGTGTCCTGTAAATGGCAAAACTTCAAAGAATGAGCAAAGGGACAATTGCCCATATAAAATGATTTTATAAAAATCCTTTACCCTAACAATTAATATACAATAGCGTAACATTTTGTGTGTTGGTCTGAAGTTAAAAATCTGCCTCAGATTATCAAACCATAGGACTTGTAAAGGGAACCCGCATTTGCAATCAATATTATCTCGAAGAAAACATTCCCTCACAATCACATTTAAAAATCAAATAAGTTACCCAATTTTAAAGTATCCATTACATTGACGAGGAGAGGGAACGATAGTTTTGCCGCGATCAATTCGAAGTATTCTTTATTGCATAAAGCGCTTCTTTGGATTGCTTGTACCTACTTAATTAACCTCTCAAAAAGTAATCATGTCCCTATCTTTACTTCATAAGCTCTGCAAAATTGCAGTCCTACTTTTCACAAGTCTGAATATGTGTGCTCAAGGATTGGAAAGCATAGTAGTTGAGCGCTATTATCAATCAGACGCTGCAGACCAATCCAACGCATCTGATAACGGTGCCGTTGTTCCGTTAACCGTTGGAACCATTACATACAGAGTTTATGTCGATATGGCTGATGGCTATAAATTCTCTCAAATCTTCGGAACCGATGACCACAATCTATCAGTAAATACGACCACAAGTTTTTACAATGATCCAAACTATGGAGTAGCCTTGAATCCGGCTTCAATTTCCGCGGTGAACATCAGAAAACATACTGCTATGATAGATTCATGGTTCACCACAGGTGGAACAGCATCTGGTAAAGTTGGTGTAATGAAGTCTGAAGACACAGATGGTACACTGGGAAATCAACAAAATATTTTGGCAAATAATCCAGGAGGTTGTATCGGCCTGCCAATTACAGGAGTTACCGGGCAGGATGGACTGGTTGCGAGCTCACCGGCCACATTCCTTGTACCGAATCAACTTGGATTAGGAACTGCACTTCAGGTGTTAGATCA
>JBEIHH010000091.1:0-10888 GCA_040381475.1 Crocinitomicaceae bacterium
AACATGATATTAGAAAAAATCATGATTGTCGTCAACAAAGTCAATCTCATATTTCCAGATCAAGTATTACTTCGTAAAAGTAACTGTGAAAATCAGGCCAAATTGTTAGACACAGGAAAACTTGCCAATGGCAGACTATGAAAAAGTCAGTGAAATAGTGCCTTTTGAATAGAAAAGCATTATCTGTTCAGGAAAACCCAGCCCCTGAGTGTTTTTTCGTTTTTTTCGATTCCACCGGCTGTGAGTTGCCATTGGTAGAGTCCATTCGGACAATAGTATTCACCCTCAGAATGGGCTTTTTTTTCGTAGTCGCCCTGACGCATGTCTCCCATCCATACATCCTTGTAGTCTTTGGCTTTGAATACTACGTCGCCCCACCGATTAAAGACCGTAAAATCGAATTTAACCGGCGGATAGGTAAAGTAAACCTGAAGCACATCGTTTAGGCCATCATCATTTGGCGTAAAGCTATTTGGTACATAAAATCCGAATTCATCCCGCACTTCAATGTATCCGGTCATATCATCCCGACAGCCGGCAGTATCAGTGGCAACAAGATGCACTTCGTATACACCCGCTTCATAAGGCAGGAGCAGATCCCACACTTCAAGGTTGCTCGTCAGCGTATCCTCCGTGATCATCGTAGTATCTGCAAAAGCAATGGTCCAAAGCAATGAGTCGTAATTTTCACTGAGACTGGTTAAAATTACAGCAGGGTTTTTCAATGGGACTATCCATTCGGAGGATTCGAAGTTGGCGATAACCGGCAATGGCTCGGTGATAGTGAAATTGTAACCAACCGTGCATTCGGGAGAATGAATGATATTCATGTTGTATTCACCTGCACAAAGATTGCCGAATTCAATTTCCGAACCAGTGTCCTGGTTGCCGCTGAAGATGACGGTTATTGCATCCGGATTGTTGTTCGTTACCAGAAGTGAGCCGTTACAGATGTCGAAACAAGTCGCATTCGTTGTAGTGATATTTACTTCCGGAGGATAATTGAATGTTACCTGAAAAGAATCTTCGGTTATGCAATCACCACTTGTGATTGAAACCTGAACCTGAAATGTCCCTGCATCTGTTGCTGATATTTCGGTGGTTGTCGAATTTGGACTTTCGATATCTACCGCAGGATCTGATGTCCAGCTGATACTTCCACCTTGCCACGTAGCATCAAAAGTTGCGGAGAGCGAACACAGCGTTGTGTCATCAGGTATATCCAAGGTGGCAGATTGCGATGAAATATTCACAGATTCCAACACACTGCACCCGATACCATCAGTGATTTCTACATTATAAACGCCGGCATTGATATCTTGAAGTGGGAAATTGCCTTCTACATTGCCGTTTACTTCAACAATGTATGGAGGAATATCATCATTGTCATCTATTGCAATATCCAGGCTAGCTCCGACACCATTGCAGCCCGAGGTGGTCACAAGCGAGAACGAAAATCCACCGGCTAACTCAAGCGCAATTGGCATTGCAACTTCATTGCCGCAGATATCCGCCAACACAGCACCATTGCTCATTAGATTGACATTCAACGTTTGCAGCAAAGGGAGCGGCCCAAGTGTTAGGGTTAATTCTGAAGAAAAATCTTCGTTTGCAACATCGAATGCGGTAACCGTAATATCCGGAACGTCGAAGCTGAAGTCACCTGCATTGAGGTCAGCAACAACAATGTCTTCGTCGAAGATTAGAGAAAGTTCTCCGGTACACCAGGAGAAGTTATAATCAACAAGTTGTGGTGGCGTTTCGTCGAAAATACTGACACCTGAGTCATTGAAGTCTAGCGTATAACCGTCGAGTGTTGAGCTGAAATTCATTACGACCAGCGCATAAACATGGCCTTCGATAACATTCAGATCCGCGTTGAAAGGGGGACCATTCAGATCTCCAGGACCATTGTTGTTACCAAAGCCACCCTCGTCACTTGAAATTCCGGTTGGGCCTTCAATGCCTCCGGCAAGTCCGTAAGAATTGCAGCTCACTTCAGGAGATGCCCCCGTCATGATGCCCGGACAGCCCCCATCGGTGATGTCAAACAACGACCAGTCGTAGTCGTCATCATCATCATTGGGCTGAAGAATAAAACTGAGTGTTCCGTCGGTTTGGGGCGAAAAAACATACCAGGCGCTATTGAATTCCCCTCCGGTCTGACATGTGCCGGGTGCAACCTCAAAAATCTGGCCTGTCCCGGCCGGAGAGTCTTGTTCCTCATAAATAGCATTGCAGACAGAAACAGCGCTATTGCAGTCGCTGTTATTCTGTCCATAGCCAGTCATAAGCCCCTGGAATAACAGACTAAACAACAGCAAAAGTTGCCAAGCATTGGTTTTCATAGTGTTCTGCGCAAAGTTACTCGATCAGAGGCTAACTCATACGCATCAATGACAACCAAAAACCGGCTCAGGTTGCACATACATATATCATATAGAATCAATAGCAGGATTGATCTTTTTGAGGTCGGCAATAAATCCGGCTTTATCCAAAGGTGAAAGCAGAATGAAACCGCTTTTACTATATTGAATTTCTAACCTGTCCAGAGAGGTTGCAGGAGAACTCCAAGGGTTCCGGCTTGGTCTGATTCTTTGCATACTGTGAATATCAATTTCCTGATTAAATAAAAAGCCACAAAGTATCAGTAGTCTGGTATCATCAATGATATATCGTGTAGTTAAAAATAAATAGGCAATCAAGATTGCAAGTGTGGAGGCAATCATTACAGCAGGCCATGCAGGTCCCTGAATAAGCCCCATTACAATCACAAATCCAAGGGCAAGTGAGATGGGAATAACCAATTCAAAACCGATTTTGGATTTGTAGATTTTCATAGAATCGTGCCAACTTAGTGAGTTCGAATTATTGTTGTAAATTTATTTGCAACAACTGTTTTAACCAACGAAATGGAACAGAAATATTTTGTGTTTATCTTCAGATAAAAAATCAGTTTCGGGCAGCTATGACAAAGCCTGCAAACTATTTGCGCAGGCACTGAAATAATATACAGACCTTGCAGACGATCGCGATTGCGGGAATTTTATTTTTCTGTAATGTGTGATCAATGATATTGAATTGCAATAAGTGTATCTTTGACACTTACTATCTCAACATGATATCAATTACACTCAGCGAAGGCTGGAATGGTTTCGGATCTGAGCCTCAGGTTTTGGAGGAGTTGCTCGGGTCACTGCATGAGTATTTCAAATCTTCCAGATGGTTTGGAGGAAAAGCTTACCAACTGCATTCAATTGTATGTGATCACTGTTTGGCGTTGGATCACGAAGGCAACAGGTTCTACCTGGTAATAGCAGAAACCAATTATCTGGATCATGATCCGGAATACTACTTATTACCTTTGGCACTGGACAATGACAAAGACTCACCGGCAAACTCCAGGCTGGCTCAATTTGGAGATGAATGGATTGTGGATGCAGTTTTCTCAGTAAAATTTCATCGCGCGCTTTTCGAAAACATCATGGCTGATAAAACGGCCAAAACCAGCAATGGCACTTTGAACTTCGACCGTGGTGTTGGTTTGAACAGCGCACAACAATATCAGTCTTCAAGAAACCCGGGTGTTGATCAGAGCAACAGCAGCATATTTCTGAACGAAAAGTATTTCATGAAGATTTACAGGAAACTATTTCTGCAAACCAATCCTGAAGTTGAAACGCTTAAATTTCTGACTGAAACCGGAGGATACAAGCATGCTCCGGCATACAGGGGAAGTCTTATCTGGGAAAGAAGCAAAACAGCCCCGGTTACGTTTGCTCTGTTGATGTACAAAGTAGAGGCAATCAAAGACAATTGGGCCAGCACTGGTGATGAGCTGAATGATTTTCTACAGGCCTTTGTAAAAGGATATTTTTCTATACATGAATTTGTTTTTGATCATGTCCAGTTGCTGGCTAGACGAACTGCAGAAATGCACTCAGCACTTGCCAACGACACTTCTGATAAGTCATTCAAAGTCGAAAAATTCACTCCAAAATACCGCGGGTGGTTGTACCACCATTTGAAGAGTTTGCTTGATGGCCGACTTCAAATGCTCGAATCGAACAGTCATTTGCTCGACGAAGAAGCGAGTCGTATGGCATTAATACTTCGCGAGAAGAGAGACGTATTGCTGAGGTTTTTTGATAAAATAAAAAAGAAGCCACTCAAGAGTTTGCGCACCAGAATTCATGGAGACTATCATTTAGGACAGGTCCTGCATACAGGTAATGACTTCATCATCATCGATTTTGAGGGTGAGCCCGAGAGCAGCATTGCAGATAGAAAAATCAAACATTCGCCGCTCAAAGATGTGGCAGGTATGATTCGTTCTTTCCATTATGCGGTGAGTGCGAAACTTTTTTACAGCAACGAAACGAAACATGCCGATAAAGTCAGACTTCAGAGCGCTGCCGATCGATGGTTTTATTTGATCAGAGAAACGTTCACAGAGACTTATCTTGCAGCTTTGGGTAAAGAACAGAAATTGTATGCAAGCAAGGCTGAGATCAATTTTCTTTTTTTACTTCACTTGCTTGAGAAAGCAATATATGAGGTGGGATACGAACTCAATGGCAGACCCGATTGGCTTAAGATTCCGCTGAAAGGAATAGAACAGGTGATCAATGAACTTGAAAATACGAGGATTAATATATTCAATACAACAGACTCTCAATGGCGAAGAAAAAAGTGGAGACAATAAAGAAAGAGGCCAAAACAACTGGAGCAGCTAAGAAATCAGCCACCTCCGGAACGAAAACTGTGACCGCAAAGAAATCAGCGGTCGCATCAAAGAAATCAACAGAAGCAAAAGTTCCTGCAAAGAAGGCAGCGACTAAGAATAAGAAAGTGAATGTCATTCAAAAGATTGATCATCCCGGCAATGCCGTGCCGTATTCGTTATTTAGTGATTTTGATGTTTCGCTTTTTCAAAGCGGAAAGCATTTTCGATTGTATCGTCATTTCGGGGCTCACACAGAGGAGCTGGATGGTATGAAAGGAACATATTTTTCCGTTTGGGCACCCAATGCCCAATCAGTTTCTGTCGTAGGAAATTTCAATCACTGGAATGCGGCAACACATCCTTTGTTTGTCAGATGGGACAGCAGTGGTATCTGGGAAGCATTCTTACCGGGTATCCCTTCGGGAGAAGTCTATAAATATGCCATTCGCACTTCAAACGGAGAGTTGATTGAAAAGGCTGATCCTTTTGGTTTTTTCTGGGAGCACCGGCCGAATACAGGTACTATCAGTTGGGATCTTGAATATCAATGGAAGGACAGAAAATGGATGGATACGAGGGCGACAAAAAACGCCTTACAGGCACCATACGCAGTATATGAAGTTCATCTTGCATCATGGAGACGTGATCCATCTGATCCGGATCGTTTTCTTTCATACCGCGAAATTGCTGACGCGCTTGTTCCATATGTAAAGGATATGGGTTTTACCCATGTGGAAATGATGCCTGTAATGGAATATCCTTTTGACGGATCATGGGGTTATCAGGTAACCGGTTATTTTGCTCCGTCCTCGCGCTTTGGTAGTCCGCAGGATTTTATGGCCCTTGTTGATGAATTGCACAAAGCCGGTATTGGGGTTATTCTCGATTGGGTGCCCGCGCATTTTCCCGGCGACGCACATGCTTTGTACAAATTTGATGGTACTCATTTGTATGAGCATGAAGATATGCGCAAAGGCTATCATCCTGACTGGAAGAGCTATATTTTTAATCTTGGCAGAAATGAAGTCCGCTCATTCATGATGAGCAGTGCTTTGTTCTGGCTTGATGTCTATCATGCAGACGGTTTGCGTGTAGATGCAGTGGCAAGTATGTTGTATCTGGATTATTCGCGAAACGCCGGTGAATGGATTCCAAATGAACACGGCGGAAGAGAGAATCTTGAATCGGTTTCTTTCTTCAAAGAAATGAATGAGACCATCTATTCTGAATATCAAGGCACACAAACCATTGCCGAAGAAAGTACCTCATGGCCGGGTGTATCACGTCCTACCTACACGGGTGGACTGGGCTTCGGTATGAAATGGATGATGGGCTGGATGAATGATTCGCTTCGGTATTTCGAACGCGATCCTTATTACAGGCAATACCATCAGAATGAAATTACGTTTTCTCTTGTATATGCCTTCACCGAAAATTTTATGTTACCGCTTTCGCATGACGAAGTGGTGCATGGAAAAAAATCATTGATTTACAAGATGCCTGGTGATGACTGGCAGCGATTCGCCAATCTCCGACTTCTTTACCTATGGATGTATACGCATCCGGGATCCAAATTGCTGTTTCAGGGCTGCGAATTTGCACAAACCTCCGAATGGCAGCATGACAAAAGTCTCGACTGGCATCTCTTGGATTATTCGCCTCATCGTGGTGTTCAGTCGCTCGTTAAAGAGCTTAATAAATTGTATGTTACACAGCCTGCGCTGCATGAAAAGTCATTTGAGGTTTCAGGATTCGAATGGATCGATAACACGGATCATGCTAACAGCGTGCTGGTTTTTATGCGTAAGGGAAACAACACCGAAGATCATGTATTGATCGTACTTAATTTGACACCGATGCCGAGAAATCAATATCGGATTGGTCTGCCATCTGCAGGTGAATATTACGAGTTGATCAATTCTGACGATGTTAGCTTTGGTGGCAGTGGCATGACAAATCGAGCTGTTATTGCTGAAAAAATACCTTGGCAACACAGGGAATATTCCGCCAATTTTGATTTACCGCCGCTTGGTGGATTCATGCTCAGGCGCAAGAATCAGCGCAACGGAAGAGGGTTATAACATCATTTGATACCAACTTTTGATCAATTCTAAAAGTTGTGTTGTTGGTAAATCAACTTTCGGTAGTCATTAAACGTATACCCATTTACTACCTTGCAATTCGATGAAGCGTATGTTGCAGTACATATTGTTTTGTGGACTTCCATTGCTGATGACTTGTCATCTGCCTGAGGCGCAACTTGCAAGAAAGGCAGAAGAAGAGAAGCTGCTGTTAAGAAGAGAGGTTTATGCGCGTCTCATAGAAGGTTATGAAACGCAATTTAGAGAAGCCATGAAAGCGGCCGGTTGTCCTGGCGCAGCTATGGCAGTGGTTGTCGATTCAACCATCGTATGGTCAAAAGGCTTCGGGTTGCGTTCTGTTGATGAAAATCTGCCCGTAGACGAGCATACACTCTTTAGGCTGGGAAGTTTATCAAAAGGTATTTCCTCAGTTTTGGTATCAAAACTTGTCCATCAGGGTTCTTTAAACTGGTCTGATCATGTTCAGAATTATTTAGGTTCCTTTGTTATGTCTGACCCGTCGCAGGCTTCCAGAATCAGCATCAGTCATTTGCTGTCACATAGCACCGGTCTGCCAAGGCATACGTTTACAGATTTGATAGAAAATGGTCTTAATGCTTCTGATATTTTAAGCCGATTACCAAAAGTGAAATTGATTGGTAGGGAAGGTGAGTCTTTTGCCTATCAAAATTTTGCGTTTTCTCTCGTAGAAGAGATAGTATTTCAGAAAACATCGAAAAGGTTTGTTGACCTTTTGCATTCAGAAATATTTTCTCCGGCAAATATGACGGATGCCAATACTGATTACGATTCCTATATAGCAAGCGGAAATTATTGTGCTCCACACCGCAGGAATAAGGATGGAAGCTGCGTTGAAATTTCTTTAAATGAGAAATATTATAATGCAGTTTCTGCGGGAGGTATCAATGCATCCATCGGTGATATGTCTCATTGGCTTGAATTGCTCATGGGGCAAAACACGAATGTGGTGACCAATGAAATGCTCATTGATGTTTTTACTCCTGTAGTGAGCACGGGAAGTGAGAATAGGTTCAGAGCATGGGAAGGTCTGGTTGAATCATACTATGGTCATGGTTGGCGAATCATGGAAATGCCCGATCGTCGCATCATGTATCACGGAGGAAGTGTCAATGATTTCCGAACGGAGATTGCCATCGATCCATTGACCGGAGTAGGAGTGTGCTTCCTTTTCAATGGTCAGAATAATCTCGCAGGACACATCATTCCCGATTTTCTCAAGTATTGGCAAGAGGCAACATCAAAATTGATCAATGCCCAAGATTTGGAAGGTCAATAGTTTCGCCAAATCGATTATCTCACAATCATTTTCCTTGTAGAAACAGTTGTTTCATTGCTGAATGAGAAATGATAAACACCTGCAGATAAGAAACTGATATCTAAAGTCTGCTGCTGAGATCCGATCATTTTACCACTGGCTACAATTCTTCCGCACTCATCAGTAAGAGTATAATCAGCAGTTTGATTCAATAGAATGCTTACGAGTGACTCAGCAGGATTTGGGAAAATTTGAATCTGCTCTTCTTTTATTTGCTCGTCAATTCCAACCGGAACATCAACTGTGATAGTAACGGCATCTGAACAACCATTGTCTGAAGTAGTTGTGAGGGTTACCTGGTATGGCCCTGATGCAGGAAAATCATGCGTTGGATTGGTTTCCGTAGAAACAGCACTTCCATCGCCGAAATTCCATTCATAGCCTGTGATTGATCCTTGACTGATGGTGGATGTCGCAGTTAATTCAACTTGTGTGGTATTCGTCACAATGCTGCTCTGGAAGGAAGATACAGGACCAACAGCGATATCAATTTGAGAAGTAGCTTCGAATGTACATCCCAATTCTGTTGTCATTTGAAGCTCTATATTGTTGCTGCCTTCAACGTCGATAGAAACGGTTGGATTTTGACCATTGCCTGTCACGCCGTTGCCGAAGTTCCAGTTGAAATTGGAAATGTTCTGACCATCAACTTCAGAAGCATACGAAAATGATATCGGACTACCTGAGCAAAAAGGACCAGTAGTCAGGATTTCTATTTCAGGCAGAGCAACAGGAGTAGGATCAGTGATAATCCAGGCGCATTCGAAACCATTGATCAACGCTTCCGGATTAACAATGTCTTCTGCTTCGATTCTGTCGCAACCGTTGTTCAACTGAAACTTTACCGAAATGAGATTTGTATTACCCGACAGATATACAAAAATTGAAGAAGTTGATGCAGTGCAACTCAGAGTTTCAGAAGTAATGATGTAGTTTGAATAAACGTCAAGGATTGGAGAAAGTGAAGCACAGCTGTTGAATGTCAGTTTTGTAGTATTGAAAGGAAACCAAAAATCAATTGCATTGACAGTATCATTCTGCCCGCTGAAGTATACAGGAAATTCCACAAATGAGTTCAAACCTTCTGTTGAATATACTGCTGAAGAAAGATCGAACACGAGTGTGTCGTTGAAAGTATCACCACCGGCCATCATGTCGGTGCTGAAAAAAATCTGCATAAGTAAACAGGTCGAAAATAGGAGGGTAATATTTTTCATATCCGGAAGATAAATGGTCAAGTTAGATTAAAGTTGAACGATGAATTGGTGCTGATTGCAGCCCGATTTTGTTTTGATTTTAACGCTGTAAATACCTTGAACAGGGTTGCTCAATTGAAGATTGTTTGAACCCTTGTTAATTTTGATTTGATTTTCTATGATTTGTCCATAGCTGTTGTAGATCAATGCTACGCCATCTTCATTTGAGTTGATGATGAAGCTACCGTTATTAGGTACCGGGTACAACTGTGTAAAGTTTACTTCTTCTTCAGATGGTTCACTGAACAATACATCAGTTTTTTCGCCATTTAATAGTCCGAAAGAGTAAAGAATGTCCTTAGCTTTCAATATTGAATCGGCACTTGTAAATTGGACATAATAAACTGGACTTTCAGAAATAATGCTGTTGGCATTGAAATGTGATCCTCTGAGTGTATTGTCAAACTGATTGAATTTTGAGTTTCCTTCCAGACCTGATTGCTGGCCTAGAATGTGCGAATTGGATATTTTGGAAACTTCCGGTGTTAGAGCAATGTCGATAGAGTTGATCTGTCGATTCGATTTGATGTAAACAGGAACGGTGACCAGTCCATTTGAAAACACAGAATTCTGAAGATCTACGAGAATATATTCGTCAGAATTGCCAGATTTGAGTTGACCATCAGCAGTGTAGTTTTCGTAGCTTCCTGTAACATCTCCGAGAAGAATGGCTGTGTATGTTTCCGGAAGAATATTTGCACAAGTTTCACCTGTTGCACTGAAGTTGGTTACGTTGGCAGCGAGGGTAAAAGGAATAACAGGTACTCTGGCCGCTGAGTATCCAATGCCATCGTCGCTCGGAAAACTTTGAGAGATTTGGAAAGCTTCATCCGAAGCAACTCTTGAATTGTCAACGAAAATCCAGTCTTTTGATGCCTCACCATTTGAATTGCCATTGTCATCATAATTCCATGCTTGCTGGAACTCACCAATGGTGAGAGTAGCACGCTGTTTTAACTGAGTGATATCACCGGCGCTTACAACACCATCAAGATTCACATCCATCGCCAGAATTTGGTATACGTTGGGAGTAAACTCACCTGTTGAAAGTGATTTGCACAGTACAGCATCGGCCGCATTGATCAGGGGCTGAACAGTATAAATGTTGTTAATGTCACGCTCGATAGCAATTTCAGTTCCGGAAAGCAGGTCATGACTGAAAGCACCTGTCATATCAGGAATAGTGAAACTTGATTCGTTCACAATGCCATTATCTGCTCCGTAAATTGTGTTAATGAGATAGTCGTTTGGATTGGAAGAATCATATACAATTGGACTTGAATCAGACCAAAATTGAAGATTGGCTTCGTAGGCTGTGTTAATAACGCTATAGCAGTAACCTTCCGATGCAACCTGATCAACTACGCCTGTGATGTAGCTTTCAACAATGGAAGATGCGATTATTTCGCTCTGGCCTTCAGCAGGGAACGCACCAAGTTTATTGAACTCAATGCAGAACAATTGGCCA
>JBEIHH010000092.1:0-10654 GCA_040381475.1 Crocinitomicaceae bacterium
ACCATGGTCATATTACATCCATCTGTAGCAAACCAATCACGGACGATCAGGTAAGTGCACTCATCGATTTGTGAAATTTCTTCGCAGAACCAGGTTTCCTCAATTTCACCGCAATCATCGGTGAAAGTAATAGTAGGAGCAGCAGGAACTTCATCAAGACACTGAACAGATGCGTCAGCCGGATCGATGCTCGCAACCGGACCTTCGTTATCACCGGTAATAAAGTACTGATCGAAAGTTGCCGTGTTGCCGCAAAGGTCAGTTGCTGTCCAGCGGCGGTGCCATGTGCAAGCACAAGCAGGATCGCTTTCAACGCACTCGATAAAACCATTGTTCGCACCACCAACAAAATTCTCATTGATGGATGAAAGAACATCATTCAATTGAGAGAATGTATATTGGTTGCTGCAACCACCGATCACCTGATTGGCAATTGCAACTACCTGTGAGATGGTCATTCCTGCGAAAGCTCCTGAACCAATGATCTGGTTGCCGAGGAACCCGGCAGAACCAGCGAAATTAGGATCGTACGCATCGAAACCGAGACTCAATGTGATAGCGACCAATTGGCCAGCGAACACATTGTTATAAGAGTTACCCGGATTTGAAAGGTCACCTGGCAATGCCGAAGGAGTGCTTCCGGAAGGAAGGAAATCCTGCACTGCCTGAGCAGATGTAAGTGTAAGAGTATTTCCAGAAACACAACCAATTACAAGACCTTGTGGGAAAGCTCCTGCAAAGTTTGCATTGCGATAGGTACCTGGATTGTTACCTGCTGCTGGTGCACCCCAACCGCCTTGAGTATATGTCTTGTAGTCACAAGACTCCGGCGTATTGTTGTTGCATGTGTTGATATCGACATAAGTGAGCTGAACACTGCCATTATTGTCTGTTGCTGTTGGCTGAATCAGTGGAATAGATGCTGTGCAATCCAGATCATATTCAGATTGCTGATCATCGAATACAGGTGGAACATTGTCGCCTGTTACAACCACCTGAGCAGAATCTGTGCAACCGTTACAATCAGTTACAGTGACAGTATAAGTACCCGGCATATTCACCAGTACTGAAGATCCGTTAGTGGCACCAACGATACCAGGGCCAGACCACGCATAAGTCACATTGTTGTTGCCACTTCCGGTAGTGGTATATTCCACATAATCAACGCGAATAGAGCAATTTCCATTGTCAATTACTTTTATGTAACGTGATGGAGAGCTCAGCGTGTAGCAATACTCTTGGTATGTAGTATGACTAAAAGTTATCGAATTTACCAGATTTGTAAATCCGCTATTCGCACTATTGGAAGCTTGAATATTCGCATTGGAGTAGTTGGTATTCTGTCCGCTGCAATGCTCCAGCTTCATGTTCACGCAAATCTGCGTGCCGGCTGGAACGGTTGTTCCAAAGTCAACAATGATAAACGAAGTTCCCTGTCCACCTGCGGTCCAAAGCTTCGCGCCCTGATTATCGCCACAAGCAGCAGCTTTTTGCAAGTCGGTGATATAGCCACCTGAAGAGGAAATAGTGTGGTTACAGTCTGTAACACCTGGAGTGGTGCATACTGATGCACCGGTTACTGTGCTGGTGAGTGTGAGTTGTTGCGGGGTACACAGCTGTCCGCCAGGACCAGCTGTCACATTCAAAGCACAAAGAGGCTCACAGTTATATGAACCATTTATATCTCCATATCCGGTTGTAGTTCCGGTATAGTTGAACCACGCACTGATACCATTGGCGTTAGAGTTCAAAGAATTTGCGCCATTACCCAACTGAAGACCGAAGTTAGGATCCTGATTGGTGAGATAGAGTGTTGTGCCGGCCAATGAACCCTGACCAATCAAAGTATTAGCATGAGTAGTCGAAAAATCATAAAATATCCAGCTTGACTCGTCACCGAGCTGAGGCTCCTTGGCGTAACGTCCCTGAGCAGTCCATTCAGCGTAAGTAGATTCGTTTTCAAACCAAATATCGATGAGGAATCTGTGGTTGGTATTGCTGATACGTTCAACAACACCATACATGTGAGCAGTTCCGTTTGAGAATTTCGCAAAGTGAACACCGCCGTTCGAAACAGAAGAACGGAAGTCAGTTCCATAGTTAGGAAGCCAGAAAATACGGCCGGTGAGCGACTCGTAGCCCGTGATTTCGCAAATCTGATCAGGAGTGCAATCGCCAGTAATTGTGATTACGACATCATTTGACTCACCATCCCAGCTGTTACAATTCGCACGACGTGAGCAACGTCGGAAGGTTGTTGTTTCATAAACCGGACCCGCATCATAGGTTGATTGATTGGCTCCAGGCACTTCTTCAAACTGATTGTTCGTTGAAGCGTTTTTGTATAACCACAAATATTCGAGGTTTCCTGAACCGCCTGAAGGCAAAGTAACATTGACAAAAGCTGCAGGATCGAATCCTACGCAGCCACTTTGATTATATCCAATCGAACCACCGTTATTTACGTTATCACAAGCAACAATGGTAAACGTGTAAACTTCTTCATCGCATAACAAGCCGCCACCATTATCCACTGAATAAAGCTTCACCCTGAGTGTGTAGTTACCTGCACCAAGATTTAATGCACTATTGTCATCCGGTGAGCGGAACGGCGCGCCATTCTGAGTATTGTCATTGGTATATCCACCTGACCAATCAAAAACCACGCTTTCGGCAGTTGAACCTGAAACCTGGGCATCAATATTCCAATTGGCAGGAAGTAAAGAAACATAATAAGTCGCTCCGTTGCTCAAAGGAGTCGAAGTACCATTGCCTAAATTGTAAATAGCTACCTGATCAATGGTAGCGTTGCAACATTCTGAAACATCTATGAAAACATCGTTTGATTCGCCGTTATAACTTGAACAACCCTGACGGCGTGAACAACGACGGAAATAAGTATCCTCATTGATCACACCTGGATCATAAGTCAAACCGGTAGCGCCGGTAACCTGGGTCATGTTCCAACTAGTCGAAGCGTTCCAATACATCCAGATAATTTCCAAAGCACCTGAACCACCTGATGGAGAAGTAACGTTGGTAAGAGCTGCGGCATCAAAACCGATACAGCCATTCTGATTTGAACCAATCGTTCCACCATTTGTAACGTTATTACAAGTAGTTGGAGTAATCGTGACTGTTACGTCGTTCGATTCACCATCCCAACTTGAACAACCCGATCTCCTTGAGCATCTGCGGTAGGTCGTTGTTTCATTCAACGAAGGGGCGTCGTAAGTTGAGCTATTAGCTCCGCTGACAGACTGAAATACCCATCCATTGGACGAGTTCTTAAACAACCACATGTATTCTATAGAACCTGAACCACCCGAAGGGCTGTTCACATTCAGGAATGCTGCTGGATTGAAGCCTACGCCACCGCTTTGGTTTGAACCAATGGTTCCACCCCAAGTGACATTGTTACACTGAGCAAAACCCAGCGTGGTCGTAAGTAATCCAAAAGCCATGATCAGAAGCATGGTCCTGGAAAAAGTCAGCATACGACTACCGACGTTAGAGGATTTGTAGACGATTAGCATCTAAATTTAGAATTGGTTGGTAAATAATTTGTTTCAGCTAAGCGAAAAAGAACAGGGACTTTCCGATCAGATGTGCAAAAATAACAACATATTGTTCATAAATACAAATTTATCTACAATAAATATTGATTCATGGGTATTTTAACGCAATTCGACGAAATAAAAAACACAAACATGACACCCATAAATGACTTGTTTATCAGTCACAGGGAAAATGAGAACAAAATAAAATAGGGTGATATAAGGCTGAAAGGACAATGCCTTTGTACTGTATATAACGTAAGATTCAAGAATGGTTGTCAGCAGCCAGAAAAATTCGCATGACTAGCGTAGATTTTTTAGACCGGAAATAACTGCTGCCGGATCACTGGAAGCGAAGACGTAATTTCCTGCAACTAGCACATCGGCGCCGGCAAGAATCAGTCTGTGAGCATTGCTATCATTCACACCACCATCGACCTCAATCAAAAAAGAAGATGCGTTTTGACGACGCATTTCCACAAGTTGTCTGATCTTGTTCAGACTATGCTCAATGAATTTTTGACCACCAAAACCAGGATTGACGCTCATAACAAGAACAAGATCCAAATCGAAAATGATATCCTGCAATGCGCTCACGGGTGTGTGCGGATTGATGGCAACGCCGGCCTTCATGCCTTCAGCTTTGATGGCCTGAATAGTCCGGTGAAGGTGTGTACAAGCCTCATAGTGCACCGTCAAAACCTCCGCACCACATTTTTTGAATTCACTGATATACCGATCAGGATCAACGATCATAAGATGCACGTCAAGGGGCTTCCCGGCATGTTTAGCCATTGCTTTTATGACGGGCATACCAAATGAAATATTGGGCACAAACACTCCATCCATTACATCAACATGAAACCAATCTGCATCAGAACGATTGATCATCATAATATCTCTTTCGAGATTACCAAAATCAGCCGACAACAGGCTGGGTGCGATGAGATGTGCCATAGGAGAAACTTGATGCAAAGGAAAGAATCTGAAGGTCAAAATCACGCAACACAAGTAAATTTACATTGTGAAACCCAGAATCATAGGTCTTACTGGCGGCATCGGATCCGGCAAAACCCTCGTTAGCAAGGTATTCTCCACCCTGCAAATACCAGTTTTCCATGCAGATGACGAGGCAAAAAAACTTTACGATACAGATCCTGACTTACTGAAAGGTGTTGTGAAGCTTTTCGGAAACGAAATACTTTTTGAAGGATGTTTAAACAAGGTCAGACTTGCTCAGATAGTTTTTCAGAATGAAGAATTACTCATGGAATTGAACAGGCTTGTTCACCCGGCAGTAGGCAAGTCATTTAAATCCTGGTACGAAAGACAAAATTCGCCATACGTATTGAGAGAGGCTGCTATTTTAATAGAAAGCGGAAGTTATCAGGATTGTGATGCAATCATCTTGGTAACGGCCGATGAATCTCTGAGAATAAAGCGTGTGATGAAAAGAAGCGGTTTGACATCTGAAGAAGTTCAGAAGCGCATTTTCAAGCAGTGGCCGGATGAAAAGAAAAGAGCGCACTGCGATTTCGAAATTCACAATGATGAAAAATCATTGCTGATACCCCAAATTCTTTCCATTCATGAGTCGATCATTAAGGTTTCGCCTCGAAATTGAGAATCAAGGGCGAAACCCAGTCATGATTTTTCCCACTTTCACTGCAAAAAGATCATACATCGAATGAAGCAACTCCTCCTCCATCATTAAGGGATCAACTTCAGGATTGATCATTCCTGCTAAATTAACATCATGATCTCTAAGGCCTGTAGCGGAGGTCAGACTAATTTTTTGCTTTATGTCGTAGCTATACCTCTTGCCAATATCTTCCTTATTAAACTGAATCACTTCAGCCTGGTAAAGTTTTCCTGTTTCCGCGTCCATAAGCTTGAACTTGAACGTAGCATTGAGAGAAGCTGCAGAAGTATAAGAATAGCAATCTACCTTATCGGAATAAATTCTATAAGTTGCACCACAATCGCACTTCGCCACTTTTTCGGGCGAATCGTCGTAAACCACGTTTACCAATTCACCAGATAATACAAACCTAGCTCTTTTGAGTTTGCCTATGTCGGCTCCAGTTGCATCTTCAAATTGAGGATTCATGGTTTCCTGTTGTTCCTGATAGATAACATCGAGATCATCGCGCTCCAGGACTTCTATGAATGGATTGTCGGACTTGAGCAGTTCCCCTTTGATACGCGTGGCGAGTGCTGCCTCGTGCTGATCGGACACAAAACGATTGTCTGTGATCTTATAAACCACCGAGAAGGTTCCCTTTTTAAGCGCTTCATCGCGTCTTTTTGATGCGTCTGAGAAGCCCGGATCTACTCTACAAACATCATTGAAGTAAACATAAGCATCGCGCCACAAACCTTTTTCCTCTGCAACTATACCCGCCTGAAAATTTGGAAGTATCTCACACATAGCATCAAGATACTCAGCTTTCTTGTTGTTGCGGTCGAGCCTGAAAATTTGTTGGATCAACTGATGAGCGCTGTCATAATCTTCTGATTTCACATGACCATCCGCTTGTTTGTATAGTTCGTCGATATACTGATTGCGACATTCCTTGCGCAATTCTTCCGGTGACCGCATGGTTTTCAGTTCAAGCAGACTATTGGTCCATAAGAAATCAATAGCCTCGTCATATACCCGGAGAGCTCCATCGTAGTTGCCGGCCATGCACATCATTTGCGCCTGCTGCAACTTGGCGTCATAGACCCGCTGAGCAACCCGCTTCATTCCGACCAAAGCGTCGGCACTTGAATATTCCGCGTAAACCTGACTATAGCGGGCCATAGCTTCATTGTTCAAACCTCCCTCTTCAAGGGTTTGTGCTTCGTTGAGTATTTTTTTTGACGGAGAGCAGGCCAGAAGAAACACCAATATCAAAGGCATTGCTTTAGAGAAAAACCTGGCAATCTTAAAATGTAAATGTTTTTTCATGCACCTGTTTTAATAAACCATGCAAGGCATGGGCCAAAGGTTACTCGACACACACCCGGTTACCAAATTATCTTTTGGAATTATACCTTGATATTAGATAAATGAGCTGTGTAACGGCAGCCAGAGCAGCAACGACATATGTCATTGCAGCCCATTTTAACGCATCTCGTGCGGCGTCATATTCCTGTGGAACCACAATATTCCTTTCCTGCAACCATGCCAAAGCCCTGCGACTGGCATCGAACTCCACGGGCAGAGTTACTAAAGTGAATAAAGTAATCATCGCCTGAGCGATGATGGCCAAGAGCAACAATCCGGGGATGCGCTGGGCAAGCATAATTCCGAACATAATAAGCCAGGGTAAAGCAGTACCGGCAACATTCACAACAGTAACAATGGCAGATCGAAATGAAATCATCGGATATGCGATGCTATGTTGAATTGCATGACCACATTCATGCGCAGCAACAGCAACAGAAGCTGTGTTGCGACCATGATAGATTTCCTGACTGAGATTAACGGTTTTGTTGCCGGGGTTATAATGATCCGTGAGTTGACCAGCGACACTGATGATTTTCACATCATAAATACCATTCTGTTTCAGCATCATCTCGGCTGCCTCTTTGCCGCTCATCCCGTTGCGCAAAGCCATCTGAGAATATTTGCGAATTTTATTGCGCAATTGCATTTGCACCAACCAACCCACTGCAGCGAACAAAATCGCTATGAAATACACCATGCCCATGAAACAATCATTGTATAGAACAAAGTTACCAAATCCACTTATCACCGACTTGTAAAAATTGTCAAAGCCAAAAGCCTCGGGATAGAATAAAGTTCAGAAGACACCGGAAATATCGCGTCATGATCATCCAATAAAGAAAAAACCACCTTCGCGCAAAGGTGGTCTCTCCAATTAACCAAAAAACCATGAAACAAAAACTCTACTTCAACTAGCTCGATTTCGTCTCACCACTCATACGTGGCGTTGGTTTTCAGCTTACCTCCGATCAAAAAAAAAGAATATCGGGGCAAACACAATATCTTCATTCAAATGTGTTACTGTTCACACAACATCTCAAGTAAAAATTTCAAAGAGTAACTTTTCTGACATCGCTTAGCGAAACTTGCAGGTTTACTTTCTAAGTGAAATCGACCGTGCGAAGGAGCACATTCTTTTTTGATTTTACAACATGAAGTTGCAGGAGATTTCAACCATGTACTGTTCGTTTTATACAATCGACAAACCAACTCTATTCACTCACGAATATTGAAAACTATCAACAACCAATGTGAGAACGGTTAATAATTTCAAGATTTTTGAAGCATGAACCTTATCGAGATCAACTTATTCGCAACAAAAGTCAGGAAGTGGTTTTTGTATGTGACTGCAATCGCAGGAATTTACCTGTTGATGCACTGATTGTAATGTTGACCTTTTCAAATTCGATTGTAATCAGCAAGGTTATAGCTACCAGGCTGCTTGGATGACCAACCGCAAATATTCAGAAACTCAATAATTTCAGCACATGAATAAATTGTGGAAGAACCTGTCGGCTTATGCCCCATGGTTTGTTGACTTCTGGTATTACATTGTGATGATTCTGCTGTTCATCATTCTTGCAATCACCCTTCTTTAGTTGCTGAAAACTTATACACCATGTTGCAGTTTATTCATCTGATTCATTTTTTATTTGCTTCGTGAAACGTCTATTTTTTTTTCTCTTGTTCTATGAAGTATTCCTGACAAATGGACAGGATAAGTTCATTCAACATCAGAACAAGGTATTCGAAGCGATGTCTCAGAACTGGCTTTGCATTGAATTGCATCGGTCGAATCCCGGTCATTACCAGTGCGATGCCCAGCATCATTGGGTAGCTCCAGTAAGCGGAAGTTATTCCTTTTGTGACCTTAGCATTTTCCTTACCGAACAAGACATCAACATTTTCGATGAGCTTGTTTTTCCCGAAGCCAGTTGCCTTCGTTATCTGGACATGATTGCCCTATGTGATCTGTATTTCCCGCTATATAGAAAATCGCTCAGCGCCAATTCACTTCATGAAGATTATATTTTCCTGCCGCTGTTATTATCTGGAAACAATCAGAATTTTCATTCTCCAGACGATCAAAGCGGACTGTGGTCGCTCGACTACCTAACCGCCCGAAGACAACATCTGCGCATCGATACGCTGGTAGACGAGCGCAACGGAGGTGATTTCACCACACATGCAGTGACCAGATATCTTGCAGAACTGAATGCCCGATACGACAAAGACCACATCAAAACCATTTGTGCCTACAATTGGGGCGTTCCATTTGTTGAATCCTACGGTTCAATCGAATCTTCAAATTCGTTTTTTGATGTGCTTTCCGAAGATTCAAAGATATTCTTCAAATTCGCAGCATATCTGAAATCACTGATCAGGAGCACAAGAACGAACAATCAACTGAATAACTGTTTCGACATTTTTGCCCAATCTGAACCTATTGTTTTCGAGAAGCAGGTGCGCATAGAAGCCTTGGTGAAGGTGTTACAGCTTGATGAACAGCAATTGCGACAAATGAATGCCGTCTACACAGGACAGTTCATTCAACCAGAAAAAAACAAAGTACCTTTTGTCATGGACAAAGTTGCAACGCTCAAATTTGAAGCGCTTGCGGACTCAGTATATAACTGGCGGCCTCCTACTCATCCCGCCATCATTGATGAGTCAGACTTGGAAGATTATGTGATCAGCTATAAGGTAAAAAAAGGAGATTCACTGGGCAAAATCGCTGCACGATACGATGTCTCAGTGAAACAGATCAAAAGCTGGAACAAAATCCGTGGTGATAAAATTTCGAAAGGCCAGATATTGAAGATTCACACCAGGAAAAAAGTTAGCAAACCAAAGAAAACTATCGGAATCTCTGCTGAGACAATACAGGGCGCAGAACAGGCACCAGATGCGGTATTAACTCCTGACCCGATGCTTCTTGCCGATAGCCTCATACAGGCCGGGGCTTATCAGGAAGCTTATGATTATCTCAAAACCTTGCCAAAAAATTCGGGCAACAAATCTGCCATCGAAAGCGCCATAAAGTCTTGCGAAAAAAAATTGAATATTTCAGCTACCGCGGCAGCCAAACCACCGTCAAAAAACAAGGTTACCTATGTGGTAAAAAGCGGTGATTCCCTTTGGTCGATTGCGAAAAAACACAAAGGAGTCACAGAGCAGGACATCATGAAGTGGAACAAATGCTCATCGAATATACGCCCAGGTCAGAAGTTGGTAATTTATCCCAAAAAATAATTGGAGCACTCCTTTTTCAGGAACAAAGTGGCCATCAAGAATTTCATTTACCCGGCAAATGAGTTTTGCTTTCTTGGAAAAAATTGTCTGTGTTCGCAGATAACATTCTTATTGCATCAAAACCAGCACGAATGAGAGGAATAATTCCCAATACATTCATCGGAAAGAAGAAAGAACGATGAGGGCTGTAACGATGAACTAACAACACCTACCCTCCCCTATTTTTGCACCCTAAAATTTTCTCAATGAAAGAAGTTTTTATCGTATCAGCGGTGCGCACCCCGATGGGTAGTTTCGGAGGAGCGCTTTCTTCAGTTGCAGCCACGAAATTGGGAGCTGCGGCTATCAAAGGCGCATTGGACAGAATTGGTCTTGATGCAAAAGAAGTCAACGAAGTGATCATGGGAAGCGTGCTTCAGGCCAATCTTGGTCAGGCACCTGCCAGACAGGCGGCAAAATTTGCAGGACTTCCCAACGAAGTTGCCTGCACAACCGTGAACAAGGTGTGCGCTTCGGGTATGAAGGCCATTATGCAGGGTGCCCAAAGCATTCTGCTCGGCGACGCTGATGTAGTAGTAGCAGGAGGTATGGAAAACATGAGTCAGGTTCCTTTCTATTCTGAAAATCTGCGCTGGGGCAATAAATATGGGAATGTGTCCATGATTGATGGCCTGGCCAAAGACGGACTGACAGACGTTTATCACAATTATGCGATGGGTGTGGCCGCCGATATGTGTGCCAAAGAGTGCAATATCAGTCGTGAATCTCAGGATGAATTTGCCATTGAAAGTTACAAGCGCTCTGCAGCAGCATGGGCAGCAGGTAAATTCAACAATGAGATCGTACCACT
>JBEIHH010000093.1:0-10244 GCA_040381475.1 Crocinitomicaceae bacterium
AGGCAGCTCAAAAGCTCGGAGGTAATATTTCGGTATCAAGCGAACAAAACAAGGGAACGCGGTTTACCTTTGAGATTCCCAACAAGTCATGAGCAGATTGCGCAATATCAATTTCTACCTTGTCGACGATAACGATATCGACACCGCAGTGAATTCGAAACTGTTGCAGATAGCTGATATATCGCCCAATATTCGCGCTTACACTGGGGCAGTTGAATTTCTCGAAGATTTAAAAAGCCGTCAACAGGATTTTGCTACAGGAGATCATGTGATATTGCTCGACATCATGATGCCGCGTATGAACGGTTTTGATTGTCTGGATCAACTTGAACTTCTGCCGAGTGAAATCAAATCAAACTTCAAAGTCTATATGTTGTCGAGCAGTATTGACCGCAACGACATTCGTCGCGCAGAGAATTATGATCTGGTACAAAAATTACTTGAAAAGCCTCTCGATATCTATCTGCTCAAGAAGTCTCTGGAGAATATGTTTGTTTGAGCTTGCTTACACCCAATTAATTCGGCAATGTTTGTGATGGATTTTTGCAAAAGTCACAAATTGTGAATGCATGAAATTTTGTTCGGAAAGCTTTGTTTGCTGCGAAAGAACCAGCAGTTGAGCCATGCATCCTATTTTAGTTTACACATTCCATTCGAAGTTCAGCCAGTCTTTGTTTTCCTGTGCGTCTAATCTTTCATAGAATCGAATACCATCTTTGTTCCATGGAGCAACTGTCCATTTGATTTGAATGCAGTTGTTTTCTTGTGCAACTTCTTTCAACACCTCCATAAGTTGATCACCGATTTTTTGTCCGCGATAATTTTCGTGCACATACAACTGCTTGATATAAATGGCTGGTCATTTTCGGGCGGTGCAGGGGAGGAAATAGTAAACCAACATGCCGGTGATGAAGTTTTCGCTTTCATCTTCCGCCACAATAAAATGGAAATCGGGAGGTGATTTTTCGAAACCAATGCGCTGAACTATTTCAGGAGTGATGGCAAATACATCCATCTATTGTTCAAATACGGCAAGTTCTTTCATCAGCGTCCGGAGTTGTTCGCCGTCACCTGCTTTGGCGTTTCGGATTTTGATAGACATGTTGTGCGATGAAAAAATTACCGAGCTACGATCAGCAGTTTCTCTGTAAGCCTCATTCTTTTTTCGATGTTGAGCACAACCAGATATTCTCCTGCCGGAAAAATTCGCGTGTTCAGGAAAAATCGATCGCCTTGTGTTGTTGCTGTCTCAACCAACTTGCCTCCCGCATTGTAAATTTCCAATTCAGTGTATAGATTCTGCTCATTGTTGAACACAATTTCTACATTGCCAATAGCGGGATTGGGACTGATAAGTATTCCCTTTTCACCGGGATCGGTTACAACCACACTGATGATGTGCGAGGTGCCTAGTAGTCCGAGTTCAAGCTGGTAGTAATTCTTTTTGTTTGGCAAAGGATTGGTATCTCGGAACTCGAAATCTACCGGTATGCTGATATTCCCACAATCGCCGCTGATATGCCCGACCAGTTCGAAGTTTAAGCTATCTGAGGATCGGTAAACGTCAATTCCCTGACATACACTGCCGGCCAACATTTGCCAGTCTAATTGAACTTCGTTGTTGATTTCGGAACCTTCAAATCTTCCCAAATATGAGGTTGACTGCGCAGGCGACCGAAATGGCAGGCACAACAGGATGAGGAAAATTCTGGTCATTGAAGATGGGAAACGTGTATCATGCGAAAATAGTGGTTTCTTGCACTTGCGTTCTAAAACGGTAATCCGGGTTTAACGTTGTGTTGCATTTTGGATTGACTTACAGAATTTTTCAGGCTAAAAAAACATAAGGCCGCCCGTTGGCAGCCTCATGTCACTAAACCTTTAACCAAAACCTACCCACTATGAAACCATGGGTGGCTCTTCTGATTGTATAAACCAACGATGTGGTTTTAAGTTCAGAAGAACTAAACAAAGATAAAGCGTTATGCGCGCATAGAGATGTTAAAGCACTTGTAATGATTGTTAAGCAATTGTTGCAGGCCTCTGCAGACGGGGGATCTGGCCAGATCTCAGATTCTGGAGCAGAAGAATTGGACACCCAATGAAGCTAAACCATCCAGGGCAAGAATGCTCATTTCGGGTGCGATTTAACCCTTAGCAGTTGGGCGTGTTTTAGCTGCTCTTGTCCACAGCATGGCGTCATTCCCGCGCTTTGCTGTCTACCAAAATCGTAACCGGACCATCGTTGATGAGATGCACCTGCATGTCGGCACCGAATTTTCCGGTGGCTGCAGGTTTACCCAACGTTGCCGAAACCAGGTCGATAAAGTGTTCGTAAAGCGGAATAGCCTTTTCGGGTCTGGCTGCGCGAATGAACGACGGCCGGTTGCCTTTTTTGGTCATGGCGTGAAGTGTAAATTGACTTATGATGAGGATTTCACCGGAAACCTCCTTGACATCCAGGTTCATTTTGCCTTCGGAATCGGAAAAAATTCGCATCTGGGTGATTTTATGCGCAAGCCAAACTGCATCTTCTTCGGTATCGGATTCTTCAATGCCAAGCAACACGAGTAGTCCAACACCTATCGACCCGCTGGTTTGCCCATCGATTTCGACATGGCTTTTTTTTACGCGCTGAATTACAACTCTCATTTTTCGATTAAAACAAATAATTCTGATCGCCCAGATTGCCCCTCCGCTGAATTTTCAGATCCTGCAGCAGAGCCGATTTGATGTTGAGCTGAGCCATATAACTCTGTCGCTGTCCGAAGGGCACATAGTTGAACGTGAATTCCCAGCAGTGCAGATCCCAGTGCAGACCGATATTGGTGGTGGTAAAATCTCGCAGGCCGAAATCTTTGAATTGCAATGTGCGGTAGCGCTCATCATCCATGCTGTATCCGCTGTTGAAACTGATTTTCCATTTTTCGAAAAGGCTGAAATCACCGGTGAAAGTGAATGCCTGTCGGATCACGTTTTCATCGCTTTGTGTAACAGCATCAAAGTTTCTTGCTATTCGCAGATTGTAGTTGACATTGAGCGACCATGGCACCTTGAAGTCGATCATATTGTCGCGATTTTTCTCTATGATTTCCTGCTCTTCGGGTGTGAGTTCTTTGTCTGCTCGCGCCACTTCCTGTTGTTGTTTGCTGCTGAAACGGAAGCCGAGTGCCAGGTTTGCACCTTCAAGTCTTGTGAGCCTGTTGCTGCTTTGTGCCAGGTATTTGTTGATTTCGCGTCCGGTGCTGTCGCGGTCGTAAAAACTATGTGTGGAACTGTAGTTGAGTGTAATGTTTTTAGCGATGGTTGTAAACGCCGACATGGAAAGATTGCTCAGATTGAGCGAGTCGGCCATGGCATTGTAGCTGAATGATTTTTTCCAGCTGTCGATGATCTTGAGTTTTTTATATGTCGGTTTTGTTTGAGATTTATCGCGGACTTTGGCTTCGAAATTATTGGTTGAACTCCAGTTCAGATTGAACTGTTCTGTTGAATTCTGTGGTTGGTAGGCAGCAAGGTCAAAGGGACTGTACCCGATAAATGTGCCATCCGGCGCAAAAATGCCATTGCTGAAATTGGCATAGGGCGAATAGCTCACACCCATATTCCATTGTATCATGTGCCTGATGGCTTTGATCATTCGGTCGTTGCCGAAATTGAATGTGCCGTATAATCTTGAATTGAAATTGCCGGAGGTATTCCAGTTGATGGCACTCCTCAGACCAACGAGTGTGTCTGTAGTAAGCAATTGCTGAGCATCGTTGAAAGACCTTTCAGCATAACGAAAAGCATTGACCATGGTAGCATTGGCACTGATGGTAAATGTGCCGTACTGTTTTGCACGCAGCGATGTAGAGGCTTGTGCCTGGAGGCGCAGTCCGTTGCGGCTTTTTTTGTTGAGCTCTTCAATTTGGCTGAAGGAAAAAAACCGCTCGTTTTCACTCACAGCATTCTGCATATCGGCAGATGCAGTAAGACCAATGTTGTCGAGGAATTTTTTGGCAGCTGGATCTTCAACAAATCTGCCAAGGGTAATCCGCGACATGTTCAGATTGACGGCAGGCAAGGTAACCTGAACATTGCGCGATTGAGTGTTTTGCGTGTGACCGGCAGTTACACCCATATTGAACGGAGTATCGGGCCAGCGTTTCGTCCATTGAATGCGCGAACTGAAAGTACTGCTCAGAAATTCCTGCTGCGACGTATTGAGGTTGTTGCGGAAATTGTTGAGAGAACCAAGATTGACATTTGAACTAAATGTCGAATTGGGCCGGGCTTTGGGATCCTGGTTGTGCATCCATTGCACATTGAAGTTGACGGACTTCGCATACTCGGGCAATTCCGGAATACCCGTTTTATTAACCAACCTGGAAATATTAAAGCTTCCGTTGTGCTTGTATAGTTTTTTGTAATTGGTAAGGTTGCGCACCGACCACGAACCCCGGGTATAAACGTCGAAAAGAACTCGTGTATCCACGTTTTTGTTGATGGGCACATAGTAGCCTAAGTTCTGAATGAAATACCCCTTTTCATTGCCATTGCCATATCCGGGCAGGAGGATGCCTTGTGTACTTTCCTTTTTATTGGGAAAAAAGCCGAAAGGCAGTGCCAGGGGTGCGGGAATTTTTCGGAACTTCAAAAAGAGCGGACCGGATACCACCTTTTCGTTGGGAATAACCATAGCCTTGCTCAGCTGGAAGTGGTAGTGAGGGTTTTCCGCATTGCAAGTGGTTAGTTTGCCTTTGCCAACCGAAATCCAGTTGTTGCTTGCTTTTTTCGATACGGAAGAAAGCAGTTGGGCTTCGCCTTGTTCGGTGCGAACACCGTAACTGATGCCACGCTGCGACTTAAAATTGTACGAAAGTGAGTCTTCTTTGAAAGAATTTTCGCCTTCTGTGAAGGTAGCCCTTTCTATGACCTTGCCCGTACTGTCTTTTTTTCCCCAGGCTCGGGCAGTGTAGGAGTCCAGCGAAAATTCAATATTCTCCGCGGTCACCTTGAGGTCGCCATAAGTCACCCAGGCCTGACCGTAGAGCAGAATCCTTTCGTTTACCACGTCAACCACCGTGCTGTCCTTGCCATAATAGTCGATGGCGTGGTCGAGGCCGAGATCGTCGGATACCACAATAGATCGGCAACTGGCACGTTGTTGGTATCAGCAGCCGGTGAAGAGAAAAGTTCTTCCGTTTGGCCATGAACGACCGGAACCATTATCAACACCGCAAAGGTGAAAAGAGTGAGAATCCTGTAGAAAGCTGCCAAACGTTGAAAATACTTTTGTAAGTGGTGTAAAATCGGCTTCAAAGCTATGAATAAGGGACAGAGTTATATGGAAGTAACAACACACAAACGCAAAGGCCGGAAACGCAAAGTTCTGACTTTTCTTGTGTTGGCTGTATTTCTGATGGCAGCTACCCTGCCATCCACGGTGGAGGAAGATCGTTTCACAGTGGTACTCGACGCAGGTCACGGAGGTTCTGACCCGGGTAATCTGGGCACAGGAAGGCACAAAAAAACCGAAAAGGACATTTCGCTGGATGTGACCCTCAAAGTAGGGGAGTACATAGCCCAGAATTTTCCGGATGTCAATATTGTTTATACCAGGAAAACAGACACATTTCCAACCCTCAGTCGCCGGGTAGAAATTGCCAATGAGGCCGTCGCGGATTTATTCATTTCCATACACTGCAATGCCAACGACAACAAAGCTGCTTATGGTTCTGAGACTTTCGTGATGGGACTGCACAAATCAGAGGAGAGTCTGAAAACAGCAATGCGGGAGAATGCCTCTATTTACCTGGAAAAGGATCACGAGAAAAATTATGCGGGATTTGATCCGAAAAATCCGGATACCTATATCATCCTGAGCATGCGTGAAAATGCCTATCTGGATAAGAGTATTGAGGTTGCCAAGGAAGTGCAGGATCAGTTTCGCACGCGGGTAGGACGCAAGGATCGCGGGGTAAAGCAGGCCGGATACTATGTAATCAGTTTTACCAATATGCCCAGCATTTTGGTGGAGCTCGGTTTTTTGACCAATGAGGAAGAAGAAGATTTTTTGCATACAGAAGATGGCAAGACGTATATGGCCTCCGGTATTTACAGAGCGTTCAAAAGCTTTATGGAGCAGGAAAATATTCGCCGGGGCAAGATCAAAGTAGAAGCAGACAGGACAGAGACAGCCGAAGTTGAAGTTGTGAAAAAGGATCCGGTTGATGCGGCTGATAAGCCTGTGCAGATCGCCGATAAGCCGAAGGATCAAATTGTATACACTGAGATTACCAAGGGTATACGATATCAGATACAGATATTATCTTCGCCCAAGCCGCTGGACCGAAAGTCTTCCGATTTTAAGGGTTTGGCCAGGGTAGATGAGTACAAGCAAAATGGCGTGTATAAATACCTGGCAGGAAGCACCGGAAGTTATAAGGAAGCGCGGAGTATGCAGGAAAAACTGAGGGCCACAGGATTCAAGGATGCTTTCGTCATTGCATTTGAAAACGGAGAACGCATCGACTTGAGCAAAGCCATAGCCCAAACCACTGAATAATGAAAATCAGCAGAGAATTTTATATCGGAGTACTTGTGGTGATAGCAATAGCCTTGTTGTATCTGGGCGCCAATTACCTCAAAGGTGTTAACTTGTTTTTGAAGCAACAAAAGTTTTTTGCCGTGTATGAAAATGCTGCCGGACTGACTGCTTCCAATCCTGTTATTCTCAATGGATTTAAGATCGGAATCGTGAGCGATGTGCACATGCATGAAGACGGTTCGGGAAGAATCGTAGCCGAAGTTGTACTGAACGATAGCAAACTGAAAATTCCGGACGATACCAAACTGGAAATTTTCGATGCCGACCTTTTTGGAGGAAAGGCCATTCAGATTCTTCTGGGAAAAAGTATGGTTCTCGCGGAGAACAAGGACACACTGTCATCCGGTATTTCGCTTGGCCTGACGGAAAGCATCAAACAGGAAATTGAGCCACTGAAGCAAAAAACATCTCAATTATTCTCAGGAGTCGATTCGGTGATTACCAATCTCAACAATGTGTTGAGTGGACCTCAAACAAAGAATCTTGGGGATATATTCGTAAGCCTGAAGAACACCATGGAGAATCTGGAAGGAACATCCTCCAAATTAAATGGCGTGATTGATTCCAATACAGATAATCTGACCAATATCTTTGATCATGTGGAAGCCATCACGGCCAACCTCGAGACCAATAACGACATGCTCACACGGTCAATCAAAAATGCAGCGATGATCACAGACTCCCTTGCAGCTTTGAATCTTTCATCAACGCTGAAGAAAGTTGACGGCGCTTTGCTGGATTTCAACAAACTTATGTCTGATATCAGTGAGGGAGATGGTACACTTGGAAAACTGATACATACGGATTCATTGCACACTGAACTCGTCACCGCATCGCACAGTCTGGATCTGTTGCTCAATGATATGCGTACACATCCCAAGCGTTATCTGAGTTTTTCGCTCATCAATAGAGGTGGTGATAAGGCGGAGTTTTCGAAAAAGGAACTTGAACAAATGCGTGAAGAAATCGACAAAGCAATTCTTGAAAAGGAGAAGAAGGAAGGACCCAGGTAAGTTCAGTTCACGGCATCGCCACGCATTTCTCTGAATCTTTTCCGGGCCTCCACTACATAAAGACTTCCCGGATATTCTGAAATCAGTTTTTCGTAAAGTTCCATGGCTTTGGCCGTATCGTTGAATCTGTGCTGATAGAGTTCAGCTAGTTTGAACAAAGCATCATCTGCTGTGATATCAGCGAAATGCAGATTCAATACATCCTGATAGATGTCGCGGGCAGTTTCAATTTTGCCTTGTTTGAGTGCTATACCTGCCTTCATCATTTTGATTTCGTCGGTCAGGCTGTGCGCCGGGTATGCAGTTACAATGGAATCGAGCGTGATATTCGCTTCATCCAGTCTGTTCTGATATTTTAAAAGATCGGCACGTGCAAACATTTGCATAGGTACCTGGGTGGTATCCATGTTGAAATTGTCGGTGATGAGCAAAGACAAGTCGATGGCATCATTTGAAATCAGTTTGGAAGTAGAAGCTTTCAAAGCATCAAGCTGTCCTTGCGCCCACTCAAAGTCGCCGTTGAAATATGAAATGCGCGCATTTCTGAATCTCGCTTCATTGCCCAGCACATCATCTTTGAAATCGAGCTCTACCTGCGAAAACAATAGTGAAGATTCCCAAACATCGCCGGTGAACACAAGCACATCGCCGAGCTCCAGTTTACACAGGGCCTGAGTCTTTTTATACCCTCCGGGCATATCAATCGCTTCGCGCAGGAGGGCAATGGATTCATCAGTTTTGTTGAGATAAAAAGTTTTGACGTGCGCAAGCTCCTTGATCATAACAACAGTTTCTGCATTCTTGCCAACTTCTGCAATTGCAGCGATATAAGCACTTTCGAGTTCGGTGTACATCTGCACGTTTGCCGCAGGATTGTCTTCAATCTCGGCTTTCATCACCTGAAGTTTTTCTATTCGGGCTGTGATATAATAATCTCCGATAGGACCTTTTTCGATGATGTATTGATAGGCCTTCTTGGCAGTTTCATAGTCTTTGTTGTTCAGCGCGAGTTGTGCAAGATTGACGATGCGTGATCCATTTTCATTGAGACGTTTGTCGAGCGCGGTTGCCTGAACCAGTGCGCTGGCGAAATCTTTTTTCTGAAGAAACAGCCACGTAAGCATTTCGGTGTAGATGTTTTCTTCCGGACTTTTTTGCGAACGCTTGAGCAGTTTGGTTTTCAACATGTCCAGATTTTCCCGGTTCTCCGTTAGGTTGAGTGTTCGGTTGAACGCATTCTGGACGGTTTGTATGTAGTTGGGTTCTTCAACGACCAAATCGAGAAACGATTCTGTCATCGCATCATACAAGCCCAGATTGCCCTGCATATTGGCAATCTCATACGAGAAGTTGTATCCATCGCCCGACTCTGCTTTTCCTTTTTCGTATGCTTTCAGTGCATATTCAAATTCGCTGATTTGCGAAAACTCGTTGGCGAGTCTGATGATGTTCGATCTCGAAGGCTCTACTTTTTTAATGGCTTCATCAAATTGTTCCTGCGCCAGATCGGGTTTGTTGAACTTCGTGTACAAGTCACCGAGCTTCAAATAACCAACACCATCTTTCGAGTCTTCCTTGATTTTCTTTTTGGCAATTTTTTCTGCTTCAACGAAATCGTTGAGTGCGATTAGTGTACTAAGGTATTTATCGTGAACCCGAGTAGTCTTGTTTGTCTTGTAGATTTTTTCGTAATAAAGGCGCGCTTGTTCAAACATGCCCTGCGTGTAGTAATACTCTGCGAGGTCGAGATCAGTTTCCTGCGCGAATGACGGCATCGAAAACATGAGGGCCAACACAGTGATTATATATCTGAATTTTTTCATTTTGTTCTTTGTGGAATGCTGTCAAGCCAATTCTGAATGACCGGCATTTGTTTGTCAATCTTGTTTTGCAAATCATTCACAGTGTTCTTCCAGTTTTTTGATTTCTCTATCCAATCTCCTGCCAACTTTTTCTCATTGGCAAATGCAGTACCTGTATACTCAGGATTTAGTTCATTGTGATCGGCGTCATGGGTAGCTTTTTCTGTCAGCGCCTGTTTCAGCATCATGCAGCGCGATGTAATGACATCGCCTTGTTTTAACAATGTATCGCGTTGTATACGAAGCTGCTCATTGATTTGTCGGTTCAGACTGTACTCGGAGAGCTTCAATGCCATGTCGGCTTTCATCTGACCAACGAAGTTGTCCATCACATATTTTAGATGTGCCTGAATGGTATCGTTTTCCGGACGCGGAAAATGATCGAGGTCTTCATATTCTGCTTTCACCACCTGATGCAATGAATCTAGTACCCTGATTTCGCTGCTGTAATCTGCTGGTTGAGTACAGGAAGCAAGTCCGGTCATTAGAATAGACAAAATAGCAAATGCCAGTGCACGCGCAGGATAGAAGATGCTATGTGAAATGGAATAATTCACTGATAGCTAATTTACGGACGGTAACAGCGCTCCAATCGGCAGAACCACCCAATTTTTCTAAAACTGCATTGTTTGCAGATCACGGTTTGGCAATCAAATCGAAACCGGTATAAGGCACCAGCGCGGCTGGAATACGGATACCATCAGGTCCCTGGTTGTTTTCAAGGATAGATGCCACGATTCTCGGAAGGGCCAGTGCACTGCCGTTAAGCGTGTGTAC
>JBEIHH010000094.1:0-9858 GCA_040381475.1 Crocinitomicaceae bacterium
AAATTACAAGTGGAAATATCAGGCCTAGAGGAAACGATCAATTATTCCCGAGACTCAATACTCAATTCTGACCAGTTTAAGAAATATTTGATGAATTCAGCTATCGTAATTGGACTGCTTTTATATGTTTTGAGATTATCAATAGTATTAATTGTATGGGCACTTAGGACATTGAGACAAAATAATTGGCATTAGAGTATGCATGATAAACCGCTAACAGCAGCTAAAAACCATCGATGATTCAATGGTTGATTATAGATTTGTATATTTGATAAAACTCAGTTAAATATTTGAAGAGTTGTTCCAGCATTCTCAAACTTCTAATGGCTACGCCAAATCAGGTCGCTTTAAGAGCTTCCTATTAAAGCAGATGAAGCTTCTCAAGATTATTGCATGCCGAATGGATTGATTTCAGTCCGATTATTCTGCTTGGAATTTTTATTTGGAATTTCGGAAAAGAAAATGACCTTGTTATTTTGAAGATTATGAGGTCGATTGTGAAAGAGGCTTTTTCCCGATCAATTCGGAAAAAATTTCCACCGCTTTTTTGTTTTTGCCGCTGTTTGTCTCCATCTTCGCGGTGATCTAAATACCCATATGAGCAAAATCATCGTCCCGACCGATTTCACCCCCGTTTCTCACATTGCCATTCGTTATGCGTGCGAAGTAGGTAAAGCTACCGGTAGCGAAATTCATCTTTTGCATATCGTCAAAAACCGCAACGAGGTAGATACTGCCAACGCGAAAATGGCTGAGCAGGCCGCTTTGTTCGGTAAAGAATTTGGTTGTGAGTTGAAAACCATTGCCCGTGTGGGGAATATTTTCGATGATATTCCGGACGTAGCCGAAGAGGAAAAAGCCGAGCTGGTGGTTATGGGTACGCATGGTTTGCAGGGTATGCAGTTCATCGTCGGCAGCAATGCATTGCGTATTGTTTCTGAAAGCAAGGTGCCTATCATTATTGTGCAAAAAGAGTCGAAAAAGAACGCAGCAGTAAATAAGATTTTGGTTCCTTTGGATCTTCATCAAGAAACCAAACAGAAATTGCGTTTTGCTGCCGATGTAGCCAAAAGATTCGATGCTGAAATTCACCTCATTTCACCCAAGGAAAAGGATGAATACCTGCACAACAGGTTGGCCAGAAATATTTCCTATGCGGAAGGATACATGGAAGAGCGTGGTGTGCGTTATAAGACCACCATCACCGATGCCGATTCAGGCGGTTTTGTAAAGGACCTCCTGAAGTATGCCCGGTTCGCCGAAATTGACATGATCTGCATCCTGAATACCGCCGAAGAGCGACTGGTACATGCATTCGGTGTTGACAGCGAGCAGAAGATCATTACCAATGATGCTGCAATTCCTGTGATGATTCTCAATCCTGCGGCGACCTACAAGGATTCTTCTTCTGTGTTTGCGCAATAACGGAAGGACAATCGTGTGTTTCTGTTTTCCGGTGTGCATCTTACCGGTGAAGGGTTGCTGTTTCAGTTGTGCGAGACACATTACCCATCAAGCCATTGTCCACAACCTACCTGCTCATGTCATTTCCCGGTCAACCTTGGCTAAATTTGTCCCCCGGTATGAAATACAAACGCATTCTTCTTAAGCTCAGCGGTGAGGCGCTCATGGGCGATAAACAATTCGGAATCGACAATCAACGCCTGCTTCAGTATGCTCAGGACATCAAAGATGTCTGGAGCAGCGGTGTGCAGGTAGCTATTGTGATTGGAGGTGGAAACATCTTCCGTGGTGTTCAGGCCGAAGAAGGAGGAATGGAACGCACCCAGGGCGATTATATGGGCATGTTGGCCACCATGATCAACAGCATGGCATTGCAGAGCGCATTGGAGAGTATTGGAGTGTATACCCGGCTCCAAAGCGCCATTGAAATGAAGACCATTGCCGAGCCGTTTATCAAACGTCGCGCTGTGCGGCATCTGGAAAAAGGCCGTGTTGTCATTTTCGGAGCGGGAACCGGAAATCCGTTTTTTACTACTGATACAGCAGCATCCCTGCGCGCCATCGAAACGGATTGCGATGTGATTCTCAAAGGAACACGTGTTGATGGTATATACACGGCAGATCCTGAAAAACATCCGGATGCGCTGCGCTATGATAAGGTAACATTCACCGAGGTTTTTGAAAAGGGTTTAAAAGTGATGGACATGACAGCTTTTACGCTGTGCAATGAAAACAAACTTCCCATTATTGTTTTTGATATGAACACACAGGGAAATCTAAAAAAACTACTTGACGGCGAACCTATGGGAACGCTGGTGAGTTTCTGATTTTGCCCGATAAACTGCCGGTGCTATTTTCGGCCACCAAAAAAAATAACTACAGCAATGAGTGATGAAGTAAAAATGGCTTTGGATGAAGCGACAGCTGCAATGCAGAAAACAATCGACCATCTCGAGTTTGAACTTTCCAAAGTGCGCGCCGGTAAGGCGAGTCCTGCCATGCTCGATGGAGTAAAGCTCGATTATTACGGTTCTCCAACCTTGCTGAAGAATATTGCCAACGTCAATACCCCTGATGCCCGAACCATCACTGTACAGCCTTGGGAAAAACACATGCTTGATGCCATTTCCAAGGCCATCATGGAGGCCAACCTCGGCCTGAATCCGCAGAACAATGGGGATTTGATCATCATCTCAGTGCCTATGCTCACCGAAGAACGACGCAAGGATCTCACCAAGCGTTCTCATGCTGAAGGTGAACACGCCAAAGTCGGCATTCGCAATGCGCGCAAAGAGGCCATCGACTTTATCAAACAAGCTCAAAAAGACGGCTTGCCGGAAGATGAATCCAAAGCCGGAGAAGCGAAGGTTCAGGAGCTCACGGATAAATACAATAAGAAGGTCGATGATCTGGTTGCGATCAAAGACAAGGATATCATGACGATCTGATTTCTTCTGCTGTCTGAATTCCCACAACCCAATCAAGGGATTCTTCAAATATTTTCCTTTTCACAAGAGGTTTAATCTTAACGCAGAGAACGCAAAGTGAATCGAAAAGATTTCATTGGTTCAACCCAGATTATGCAGTCGGATTTCTATTCCGATTCAAAACACCTTCAAATACTCGCGCTTGCTCGTTTCTGTTGCTCACCGTGGGAGTAACCACGCTTTTGCTCCAGAAACTTGCGCGAGCGCTCGTCTTCTTTGGTGTTTTGAATCTCATGCACGAAACCGACTGCATAATCTGGGTTCAATGATTGGCTCTTTCGCTCTGCGTCCTTTGCGAAAATCTTTGCGCCCTTTGCGTTTAAACAGAGACTTGATTCTTACTAGTAAGACACAATAAATAGAAGGAGATTGGCCCTAACTCCACGCAATCCATTACTGCACGAATGCCATTGCTTTTGATCTTGCTTCTTTGTCAATTTCAATGTATGTTTCAATATCCGTAGGACGCATTTTCTCGGAATCATTCATCACCGTTTCGATGAGCTGGGCAATTTCTAAAAACCCGATTTTTTCTTCCAGAAAAAGTTTTACGGCGATTTCATTGGCGGCATTCAACACACACGGCATGGCATGTCCTTCGTGCATGGCACGGAAGGCGAGATCAAGACAACGGAATGTTTCTCTGTCAGGCTGTTCAAATGTGAGCTGCGGATATTGCATGAAGTTGAATCTCGGAAAATTGGAGTTGATGCGCATGGGATAAGCCATTGCATATTGTATCGGCAGTTTCATATCCGGCAATCCCATTTGTGCTTTCATGCTGCCGTCTTCAAACTGTACGATGCTGTGGATGATGCTTTGCGGATGTACGATGACGTCGATCTGATCGGGACGCAAATGAAAAAGCCACTTGGCTTCGATTACTTCAAGACCTTTGTTCATGAGCGATGCCGAGTCGATGGTGATTTTCGCACCCATATCCCAGTTGGGATGTTTCAGCGCCTGGGCTTTTGTTACCGACTTTAGTTCTTCAGCACTCTTACCGCGAAATGGTCCACCGGATGCAGTAAGGTAAATTTTTTCGATCTTGTTGTTCCATTCTCCCGCCAGGCACTGAAAGATGGCCGAGTGTTCGCTGTCGACGGGAAGAATATTCACGGCATGCTTCTGTGCCAGTTGTGTGATGAGTTCACCTGCAACAACCAGCGTTTCTTTATTGGCCAGTGCAATGGGTTTTCCGGCGCGGATAGCTGTTGCAGTTGGTTTTAATCCTGCAAAACCTACCAAAGCTGTAAGCACCAGATCCACCGTTTCAGATTCTGTAACTTGTGCTAAAGCTTCGCTTCCTGCATATACCTTGATATCATCCGACCACAGTGCATCGCGGACCATTCCATGTTTTTCTTCATCTCCGATGACCACACAATTCGGCTTGAATTCTTTGGCCTGTTTGATGAGCAATTCTGCATTGGATTGTGCGGTAAGTACTTCAGCTTCGAATTTGTCTGAATGCATGCGAATAACATCCAGAGCCTGAGTGCCAATGCTGCCGGTACTTCCAAGTATGGCTATTCTTTTTTTCTCTTCCGACATTTGAGGTGCAAGTTAAGATTGAATTCGGAAAACAAGGACGATTAAACGAGCTAGATATGACCTTCTTACAATTGTTTGCGGAATAACAGAATCTACCGTCAAATCCAAAATGTCTTATATTCGGTTCAAAATCTCTATCAATGGCACAGTCAATTCTGTCAATCTTCGCTTTTCTATTACTGATATCCAAGCTGTGTTCTTCGCAAAACCTCCTCAATCAATACCAAGATTTAACCGGTGAGGCGATTTTTGGATATACGAGCAATGTCAATCAGACTTATTTCGGGGAGTTTCAGGTATTTTTGAATGAGATTCATCGGGACATTACCGCAAATACTGATGCTCAAGCTTACCATGTTTGGTATGAAACAGAAGCCGTGTCTTTTCCATTTCAATTGTGACCCTGAGCTGATAGAGGAGTATAATGATATGTATGGCAACGATTACCAGGGGTGGACCTATTATCATTATGTAAACGAAGATCATATCCCGGAAATCGTGAATGAGGATATTGAAGTGATCATTAGTGACCTCGGCATACCCTACATTGAAGGAACATCTTGCGATTCACCCTATAATATCATTGCAGACGATGGCGGAGGTCAGCACCATGTGATGGATTTGAACGAGTTAACAATAGCCTGGCAAGATGAAATGGATCATTGTGAGGATTTGATTGCGGCGTTGGATGATTTCAACACAAACACGCCCGCCTTGCTCAATGCGATTTATGGCGGCATCACCAATGAAACCCAGCTTGCCGATTTTCTGAAAGACCATTCACCTCTGAGTAACACGGTGTTGCAGGCATACATCAACAGGCTCAATGTTCCAATGATATATCTCAAGGAGGTTATTGAAATGAACGGTGAGCTTGATCTTGCCCTTCATTTACTTGTTGGAGAAAAAATCGAAGACTTACCTTCAACAATTGCCAACTATATTTATCATATATGTGCCAACAACCCTGCTGTTGAATCTGTTGCTCAATCCAAAAGGCGAATTGCGCATCTTAACAAAGCCAGGCAGGCTTTGTTGAAGGACGAAGTAAACAAGTGGCTCAATGTTCAGGATATGCAGACAGCATTGGATTTGTTGGTCAATGAAAGCGATGCCGTAAGAAATGCAATGGAGTATGAGATAAAACTAGGTGAAGATGATCTGGTTGGTGCTCACGCCGCATTGCTTAATGTTCCATTGCAATCAGAAAAGTTGGAACAATTCATTGAAGACGGCAAACAACTTATTTTTTGGATGTCGCGCAATCAGACATTTGGGCGGTATGACTCTGTTCAAAAGGTTATTTTGGCCTCACGATTATTTCCCGACCCAACCAACGATTCTTATACCACGAATAAATATTTCTGGGGATGGACTGGTGAATTTCCAATGTACTATCCTAAAGAATTACCGGAAGAGAGGAGCTTTAGCATTAAACGGAAGGAAGATGCAACTAAAAGCATAAACGTTTATCCGAACCCATGCAATGAGTACATTCGAATTAATGCCACGATGGATCAACATGAATTGGCAACGTTTGAACTTTTCGATCCTTTGGGCAGGACGGTTTTCCTTTCTACGTTCAATTCACATGGTCATGACCCTCTTTTGAGCTTGCCTGAATTGCCAATAGGAGGCTATGTGTGGCGAATTGTGAGTGAGCGAAATTTATTCACCGGTAAAATCCAAGTTTAATGAAGCCCCAGGTAATTATATTATTATTCTTTATTGGTACCACATGTTATTGTCAGCAATGGAGCACGTTGAATGATTTATCATTATCAAATAACGTGATACAAGAAATGAAAATTTATAGTGACACGTTATTTATTGCTGGTTGGTTTGAGGAAGTCAATGGTATAGAGTCAAGTGGTATTTTCAAATGGGATAGTACAAGCGTCAGTTTGTTGTCAGCTGCGCAAAGTATTGCAATTCATGATTTTGTAATTTGTAATGATACAACTTATGTCGTCGGTGGCTTTTTTACTGCCGACAATGTTCAAGGAACACGTGGCATTGCCTCGTTCTATAATAATCAATGGTGGAGTGTTGGTGGCGGCGGGGAGTCACCAACCGACAATCCATCATCATGTCTTTCATGGAACAACAGATTATACATCGGGCATAGTTTTGGCGGCATGGGCGATGTTGATATCCCCTTCAGTTTTGCCTCCTGGGATGGTACATCGTGGTACGAAGAGGAGTCGGTGTATGGCCTGGATAAGGGCCCGATGGTGATGACCATTTACAACGGTGAGCTGATCGGTGGAGGCAATTTTAACCAGACCACAACAGGCAATCAAATGTTCCGTGTGGGGCGTTTTGATGGTGCGCACTGGCATGATATCAATGGCGGGGTGAATGGGACAGTGTATGATCTTTTTGTGGATGGTGAAGATCTGTATGTCGGAGGCACCTCCACACTTGCGCAATTTGGGGATGTTGTTATTCCTAACAACCTGGCAAGGTTTGACGGTACAACCTGGCATGGCGTAGGCGAGTATGAAGAGATCGGTAATACGATACTGGCTATCACCAAATACAGAGGTCAGATTTACGTTGGCGGGCTTATGACGATTAACGGAATACCATGGCAATCGCTTGCCTATTTCGACGGTGTGCATTGGCACCAAGTGCCGGGTAGTGAAGACATGGATGAGCGCGTTCGCTGTCTGGAAGTCTACAAAGATGAACTATACATCGGCGGGGATTTTGACCATGCGGGAGGACTGGAAGTACCGGGGCTGGTGCGATACTATCTGCACCCAGATAGTGTGCAATGGGGTGTTCCCGATGCGGTGGAAGAGCAAACGATTAAGACCTTTCAGATTTTCCCCAATCCGGCAGATGAACAATTGAACATTGTTTTTGACCAACCACTTCAAGGCGATGTGCTCATCACCGACATGAGCGGCAAACAATGCCACCGCGAAGGGATTGGCAATAGGATACGAATAACCATACCTACAGCCGCCTTGCCCAAGGGTACTTTGCTTGTATCGCAACTTTTAAGCGGACGCCTGATGCATACGGAGAAGGTGGTGGTGAGGTGAGGCGCGACCAATTTTCTTCCTATTGCCCGAAAGACAAACGTCCTTCAATGTGTAAAATTGAATTTCGTCGAATCATATACAGGGTTTTTGGATGTCCCCTTAATCTGGATTATTCCGGAAAAGCCATTAAATGCCAGCATGGCTATCTTCATTTTTCTCCAAGCAAATAAAATTCAATTGAAAAATCATAAGAATAATTTCGATAAATTCTTACTTCGTTTCCTTCGTTCCATTTGCTCCCTTCGTGTGAATTATTCACGCAAATGACGCAAAGTAAATACCTGAATGTCGTCCCAAATTTCCCCGTTCACAACATTCATCACAAGAATCCCAACTCGAGTTGCGCCTCTTCACTCATCATGCTTTTGTCCCACGCAGGATCCCATGTGATTTCAACTTTACACGAACTCACACCTTCAACGGTATTGACCTTGTCGCCGACTTCCGGAGGCAGGGTTTCTGCTACAGGACATGAGGGAGAAGTAAGTGTCATCAGAATGGTCACTTCGCCATTGTCTTCAATGCCGATGTTGTAGATCAATCCAAGTTCATAAATATCCACAGGTATCTCGGGATCATAGATGGTCTTCAATGTCCTGATGATTTCTTCTTCTATTTTTTTTCTTGTCTCAATATCCATATCAATAAATGCCCTTAGTTACTTGCACTGAATGCAAGGCCATATATTTTCATCTGTTTAATCATTGATGCAAGCCCATTGCTTCGCGTTGGCGAAAGATGAGCCCCAAGTCCAATGTCACTCACGAAATGCAAATCTGCTTCCGCAATCTCTTTCGGGTCTGAGCCATCCAATACCCGAATCATAAGCGCTACCAAACCTTTCGTGATAATAGCATCACTGTCTGCTGTAAACCGCACCAGTCCACCGGCATCTTTTTCAGCATGAAGCCACACCCTCGACTGGCAGCCCTTGATGAGGTTGTCATCAGTTTTGTATTTCTCTTCGATCATTGGCAATTCTTTCCCAAGCTCAATGATGTGCTCATATTTCTCCATCCATTCGGAGAACATACCGAATTCTTCAATGATTTCCTGTTGTCTGGATTCTATGCTCACTGGAGTAACTGAATAGATTTGTGTAGTGCTTTGATGAATTTTGCTGTTTCTTCCTCCGTGTTATATACCGCGAATGAAGCACGCACAGTGCCGGGCACTTCATAATGACGCCACAACGGCTCGGTGCAGTGATGGCCTGTACGAACTGCCACTCCCTGTTGATCGAGCAGCGTGCCAAGGTCATATGGATGAACACCATCAATCAAAAAGGAAATCACCCCGGTTTTATGTTCGGATGTTCCATAGATCTGCAATCCCGGAATTGTTGTTAATGCATCGGTGGTAGATTCAAGCAATATCTTTTCTTGCGCATGCAAAAAATCCCAACCTAAGTTCTCAACGAAAGTGATCGCTTCTCCCATTGCAATGACCGCCTCAATGTTCGGGGTACCGGCTTCAAATTTGAATGGCGGATCGTTGTAAGTTGTTTTGTCGAATGACACACTGCGAATCATTTCGCCACCTCCCCGCCAAGGCGGCATTTCATTCAGCAATGAAATTTTTCCGTAAAGAACACCGACTCCGGTTGGACCATAAAGTTTATGCCCGCTGAAGCAGTAAAAGTCACAATCCAGTTCCTGCACATTCACCGCAAAGTGCGACACTGCTTGTGCACCGTCGATCAAAACTTTTGCTCCGGCTTGATGCGCTTTGGATACGATGGATCCTACAGGGTTGATTGTACCAAGTGCATTGGAAACATGGTTGACAGCAACCAGCTTTGTTTTGTTGTTGAGTAGTTTTTCGAATTCCGAAATATCGAGTTCTCCATTTGCTGTCACCGGAATGACGCGCAATACTGCTCCCTTTTCTTCGGCAAGCATTTGCCATGGAACAATATTGCTGTGATGCTCCATCGTCGAAACGATGATTTCATCTCCGGGTGAAACGTTTTTTCTGCCCCAGGTCTGTGCTACAAGATTGATTGCATCGGTTGTACCTGAAGTGAATACTATTTCTTCTTTTAATGAAGCACCGATGAAACGACGAATCTGATCTCTTGCACCTTCGAATTTTTCGGTTGAAATATTGGCAAGATAATGTGCACCGCGATGAATGTTCGCATTGTAAAGTTTGTAGTAATCCGTTATGCAATCAATAACCGATTGAGGTTTCTGGGTGGTGGCTGCATTGTCGAAATAGACAAGAGGTTGACCGTTCACCCTTTGATGCAGTATGGGAAATTGTTGCCTCAGGGCTGCGATGTCAACAGTATCGGTCAT
>JBEIHH010000095.1:0-9839 GCA_040381475.1 Crocinitomicaceae bacterium
ATATCGGGCATGCTGATGATGCTCATGCTCTGGAATGGTTCATTGGTGCACCTGATACAAGGAAAATATATATGGTCACCCATGATTTGCCTGATCACCGGAGTGAGAATAAAAGTAAAAGGACTCGAGGGCATTGATGGCCGTAAACCGGGTATTTATGTGGCAAATCACGCATCGCACCTCGATATACTGGCAATATCCCGCATCATGCCCATTGGATTGTTCTATATCGGTAAAAAGGAATTGGCTTATTATCCAATCATGGGACAATACATGAAACTAATCGGTCACATTTTTGTAGATAGAAAAAACAGAGAGCGCGCCATGGAAAGCATGCGCATGGCTGCAGAAAAAATCAAAAATGGGAAAAGTATAATCAGTTATCCTGAAGGTACAAGAAGTAAAACAGGTGAAATGAGCGTCTTCAAAAGGGGTTCTTTTATTATAGCCAAAGAAGGAAAAATCGATGTGGTTCCAATCGCGATAAGAGGCTCCAGATCAGCACTTCCAAGCGGTTCGTATTCAATCAGACCCGGTATCATTGAAGTTATTATCGGAGAAAGAATTTCGTCTGACATGTACACTCACCTCAGTGCCGAAGAAATAGCCTCACTCGCTCAGGAAAGGGTAAGGAACCTCATGCTCCAACCAACCATAAAATGAGAAGAAGCAGAAGCATAATGCTGAATAAGCAAAGAGTCAGCAAATCTATTTTTCAATACTTCGTTTTTCTCATTTTGGTGTTGCCGGCTCTATCGATGCAATCGCAAGACAGTCTTTGCACATACATGCTGCAATTGATAGATGAAAAAGAGAAGCAGCCTATCGCTCATGCTCATATTACCTATCATCAAAGAACTCAAACACCCGAATTGGTAGCTTCCAAGATTTCAATCACAAATGCTGAAGGTCAGACCGGCATTTTCTATTCGGGTAAACCTTTGGAAGTAGTAGTGGATTATGCCGGTGTAAAGATCAGTTTTGTTCTTGAAAATTTGAAATGCAACCAAACATTCACAAAACAGCTTTCGTTGCCAGATCTCCCTCTTCCTGAAGTAATTGTTTCTGCTTATCTGAAAGAAAAAAAGGTTGGTCTGCAACCGGCTTCACTAGGTTATGTCGACAGAAAAACACTTTCATCAACAGATCAAACTTCATTACAAAATGCCATCAATACTGTTCCCGGTGTAATCATGGAATCCAGAGGCTATGGTGGTAGCCATCGCCTCAACATCAGGGGAAGTGCACTGCGCTCGCCTTTTGCAGTGCGCAACATCAAGATGTATTTAGCCGGAATACCTCTTACTTCACCCGACGGTCAAACACCTTTGGAATTGATTGACGCCTCGGATATAAGATCAGTCGAGATCATCAAAGGCCCGGCAGGAAGTATATATGGCAGCGGCAATGGCGGAGTGCTCCTTTTTACTCCCAAAGAAGCATATCCCAATCAATTCCGTGCCGGCAGTATTTTTCAGGCGGGTTCGTATGACCTTTACCGTACATCCACTTTTGCCGATATAGGCTTTGCCAATTCAGCCCTCCGCATATCTCACGTATGGCAAGACAATCAGGGTTACCGCGAGCAGGAGTTCAACAGAAAAAATCAGGTTTCACTGACCTACACCAATTATTCCAACAAAAAGCACCACCTCCTGCTCTACGGCACATATTATGGTGGCAACTGGGGACTTCCGGGAGCACTCAATCTGGCACAGCTGGAAGACGATCCGCAGCAGGCAAACAATTTTTCCAAAACGAACAATGCGAGTGTGAAGAGAAACCGCGTGATGGCGGGTGTCAGCCATACCTGGTTAACAGGAGCCAGATTGAAAGCAACGACTTCGGCCTACTACTACTCTACCCATAAACTAAATCCATATGGCACATCTGCATTCAACAGCGGATACAAAGATGAAGGCGCCGATGGCTTCGGAGCTCGCACAAACTGGAGTTACTCACTGAGCAAGAACACATGGTATGGTGCTTTGAATTTCGGTGGTGAATGGCAGGCCGAGAAATATAATATTCTTGAATCGACCATTGATCTTGGACAACCTGATGAATTCAAATACCTGTACGACATAGGTTACATCGCTTCCATGGCATTTACTCAGGTGAACTTTGTTTATCGTAATTTGCTCCACGTCGACGCCGGACTCAGTTATAACAACAACAACCAAAAAGTGAGAGGCGAAACAGCGGAAGGATTCAGTTTTGATACTACCGCCACGTGGGAATCCCAGTTGTTGCCCCGTTTGTCGGTGGCAATGCAACTGCCGGGGAATCTGTTCATTTACCACAGCGTTAGTCACGGCAATGCCAATCCAACCGTGTTCGAAATGGTGGATTACGAAAACAATACATTCAATCTGAATTTACGTCCTGAGCGGGGTATCAGCCGGGAATGGGGCCTGAGACAATATTCACCAAAATCACCAATTTCATTTTCTGCCAATTATTATGACTTTCAGCTCACCGATATGATTGTTCCTTATTCTATCGAAATAGCAGGAGATGACATGCTCAATCTGTATAGGAACATCGCATCTGCCGACCAGCGCGGATTTGAATGGAGCATTGCCATGGATCCCGTTACCCTTATACCCGGAATTGAAGCAGGTATTCAGACAGGCGGTAGTATTTTTCGTTTTTCATTCGATGATTTCAAACTGGACAACAATTTATACAATGACAAGCTGATTCCGGGTGTACCAAAGGCGAATGTGAATTCGAACTTAAATCTGATCATCGCAAAAAAAGTCAATTTCCAGCTCATGCATTATTGGTATGACAGGATGCCGTTGGACAATAGCAATGTAAATTGGACTTCGTCTTATCATTTGATCAATGCCATGGTTTCTACTTATTTCAGAATAGGCAAACACTTTGAGTTGAAGCTTCATGGCGGGATCAACAATGCGCTTGGGGAAGAATATTCTTCCTTTTTAGCTCTGAATGCGACCAATGGAAGATTCTTTAATCCCATGCCGGGCGCGAATTTCTTCGCAGGTTTCGGTCTCATTTATTCGAGAAACTGATATAACTCACAATTTCATCTGACACCGGTCAGCGTGGTTCCATGCCAGCGATGCAAAATTTGTTGCACAAATCTTACATATACATAAATCACCATGGCACAACACGTACTATCGCACATTTCACACGTAAGCGCAGAACACAGTTCATGGCTTCGTGGAATCGAATTCTACAACGACGAATTGCGTATCATGAAGCACAGACTTGAAGAGGTGTCCTATAAGAACTCTGCTCAGGACATAAAAAAAGACGTTGAACATTACCAGAATCAGTTTATGGTTCAGGAGACCAACCTTAACCATCTGAAGCACGACATCAACAACCATTTCAAACACATGGAAAGTGATGTTGAAACCCATGCCCAGCACCTTTCAAATGTCACATTGGCTGAGCACGATGCCATGCGCGACAAATATGTTACTCTTGAGAAAATTATCAATGAAATGAGGCACGATTTCAATCGTTTCCTCAGCAAAACAATGTAACTTTATAGAAAATAATCCAAGATGAAAACAAAGTACACGCAGGCATTCTACCATAAACTCGGATATCTCTTTTATTCAGTCGCTGCTGCAGATGGCAACATCGTCAAAGAAGAAAAAGATGCCCTTCACAAAATGGTTATAGAAGATTGGCTCGATTTGGAAGGTTCAAACGATGAATTCGGTTCGGACAACGCCTATCAGATTGAGGTCCTATTTGATTTTCTCGCGGAAAAGGATTTTCCTTCAGACAGAGCATACGAAGTGTTCGAACAATTTTTCAAAGCGAACCTCGAAATGTTCAATGAGGATGTTGTAGACAGAATCTACCACACCAGCGAGCGCATTGCTTCAAGTTTTCATTCGAAGAATAAGGCAGAGCTCAACGCTCTCACAAGAATTCATTTGTTGCTGGGTAGAGAACGTCATATACTTTAAAACATGTTTATACAACAGCTTTACACCAATTGTCTGGCTCAGGGAGCCTACTACATTGAAAGCAACGGTGAAGCCGCTGTAATTGATCCAATGCGTGATGTGCAACAATATATCGAGGTTGCTGCATCCCGTGGTGCAACAATCAAGTATGTTTTTGAAACACACTTCCATGCAGACTTTGTTTCGGGGCACCTCGATCTCGCTAAGCGGACAGGCGCAACAATTGTTTACGGACCAACAGGAATGGCCACAGGTTTTGAAATGCTGTCGGCTTCTGATGGACAAGAATTTCATGTCGGAAATTGTAAAGTGCGGTTGATCCATACGCCCGGTCATACTATGGAAAGCAGTTGCTATTTGCTCGTTGATGAAAAAGGTAAAGAGATAGCTTTATTCACTGGAGATACGCTTTTCATTGGTGATGTCGGACGCCCCGATTTGGCCCAAAAAGTGATTGCAGAGCTCACCCAGGAGAAACTTGCCTCTCACCTGTATGATTCGCTGCGCAACAAGATTTTTCAATTGAGCGATGACATTGTAATATATCCCGGACATGGTGCTGGCAGTGCCTGTGGCAAAAAAATGAGCGACGAAACTCATGACACACTAGGTCATCAGAAGAAAACGAATTATGCACTGAATCCTGCGCTTACCCGCGATGAGTTCATCAAAGAATTATTGACAGGTCTTACTCAACCACCCGGATATTTCCCACAAAACGTTTTGCTCAATATCAAAGGATACGATGATCTTGAGGATATCATTGAGCGATCTGTTCAGAGATTCAATGCCGATGCTTTTCAAATCGCTGCAGAGGTTGAAGGTGTATTCGTGCTAGATACGAGGGACGCTGATCAGTTTGCAGCGGGTTTTGTTCCCAGCAGCGTGAACATCGGTCTCAATGGCAGTTTTGCAGTGTGGGTTGGAACTATTATTCCGGATGTGCATCAAAAAATATTGCTTATCGGTGAACCGGGATCTGAAGAAGAAGCCATCAGAAGAATGGCGCGTGTAGGCTTCGACCACTGTCTTGGTTATCTTGAAGGCGGTTTCGATGTCTGGAAAAATGCCGGTAAGCACGTTGATCATATCGAGAGATTAACTTCTGAGGAATATTACCAAAAATCGCTGGAAGGAAACGTCAAGATCCTCGATGTCAGAAAAGAAAGTGAGTATAATACTGAGCATTTCATCGGTGCCCAAAACGTACCACTGGATTATATCAGCAAGCGCATTGCAGAGGTAAATTCAAAGGAAAAAACCTACGTGCATTGCGCAGCCGGATATCGAAGTATGATTTTCATCTCGCTTTTGAGAAAATCCGGATACTCAAATCTGGTTGACCTTGCAGGTGGCTTCAAAGCGCTTAAAGCGTTGAACAAGCTTCCATTGAGCGAATATCAGACTCAGTCAACAGAATTGTAAGACATTATTTTCAACCGGTTGGTTGGTGAGTCTTAGATGAGCCTTCAATCAACCGGTTGATATCTCTGAGCTCTTTGTTGGTCAGGTCTCTCCATTTTCCTTTCGGAACATCCAGCACAATATTCATGATCCTGATTCTTTTTAGCTTTTTTACTTCATAGCCCAGATATTCACACATCCGTCTGATCTGGCGATTCAAACCTTGTGTAAGAATAATCCGGAAAGTTGAACGATCTATCTGTTCTACAAAACAATTTCTTGTGATGGTATCAAGTATGGGAACACCGCTTCCCATTTTTTGAATAAAATCTGCCGTTATGGGCTTGTCCACTGAAACGATATACTCCTTCTCGTGGTTGTTTCTTGCTCTGAGTATTTTATTTACAATTTCACCATCGCTGGTAAGCAATATCAATCCTTCACTCGCTTTATCCAACCTTCCCACCGGAAAAATTCTTCTGGGATAACCGATATAATCGATGATATTGTTCTTCTCGCCTTTGGTATCTGTCGTACAAACTATGCCCACTGGCTTGTTAAATGCGATGTAAACAGGTTTCTCCTCTGAAGGTTGTAGCGGTTTGCCATCGACTTTGACCACATCACCGGGCTGCACTTTTGTTCCCATTTCCGGCACCAGACCATTGATGGTAACCCTCATTTCTTCAATGAGTTTATCCGCAGCGCGCCGCGAACAAAACCCAACTTCACTGAGGTATTTATTGATGCGTATGCCTTTTGATTCTTCCATGTCCAGTTGGGTGCAAAGAAAATACATTGTTCTGTTGAAAGTTTTGATGTTATCATTTTACCACTGATAAAAAAGGCGCGATTATTGGACATTCTAACTTTAATCATACACCAAAAAAAACATCTATAACATGAATAAATTCAATTACATCACGCTGGGCATTGCTATTGCCGCAGTCACCATTTTCCTTTTTGCATTCACAACTGCTAAGACTCCACCCGCACAGATGGAGTTCACATCTTTCACCGTGGTGGAATCGATCATTCCCAATGGGCTTGGTCGTTCGCGCATCATCAACGCACTTGAAACCCGTGATTACAAGGCATTTACTTCTGTGCGCTCAGAAGAAGACAATGAAAGAAACAAGTCGGACCGGGAGGAAATCAGGGTGAAGAACTTTGAAGAAACCAAGATTCTGAACTTCTTCAACATTGGAGGTATTCGCTTTCAAAACATTGCAGCAAATGACGCGGTGATAAACAGCAAAGTGAATGACATGCTTTCTCAGGGCTGGGAAATTGTTTCAATTACTTCGGCCGTTGAATCAGTTGGCAGTAAAGATGACTCTGATGGCATTTACGTAACACGCTTCTATTTTCAGCGCCCTAAGGCATAATCTGTTTCAATACAAACGATTAAAACGGTCACCAAAAGGTGGCCGTTTTTTTTGCATTTCGACTTTTTACACATTCCTTCAACACCAACGGCAAATCGACCTGCAGCAAATAACTTCGCCGCATCAATCAACGCGTATTTTATATGCAATCAATCGAAAATCTTCAGAAAATAGCTTCACAGGTCCGCAGAGACATCGTGAGGATGGTACATGCCGTCAACAGCGGCCATCCGGGTGGTTCCCTTGGCTGCACCGAATACTTTGTGGCACTCTACAACAGAGTGATGAAGCTAGAGCCTGCTCAATGGAATATGGATGGGATTGGTGAAGACCTTTTCTTCCTCAGCAACGGACACATCTCTCCTGTCTGGTACAGTGTGTTATCTAGGTGCGGGTATTTCCCTGTCAACGAATTGTCAACTTTCAGAAAACTGGATTCGCGCCTTCAGGGTCATCCTACCACGCATGAAGGGTTGCCCGGAGTGAGGGTTGCCAGTGGTTCGCTTGGACAAGGTTTGTCAGTGGCCATTGGAGCTGCACAGGCCAAAAAACTGAATGGAGACCAGTGCATGGTGTATACGCTTCACGGCGATGGAGAGCTGCAGGAAGGACAAATCTGGGAAGCCGCCATGTATGCTGCGCACCACAAAGTAGACAACATCATTTCGACTGTGGATGTGAATGGTCAGCAAATAGATGGGCCTACCGAATCAGTGATGAGCCTCGGTAATCTTCGCGCCAAATGGGAAGCATTCGGCTGGACTGTTACTGAAATGAATGGCAACGATATGCAGGCAGTAGTCAACGGACTTGAGAATGCCAAAACACTTACGGGCAAAGGAAAACCCGTTATGATCCTGATGACGACCAGCATGGGTAAAGGTGTCGATTTCATGGAAGGAACCCACAAATGGCACGGTGTAGCGCCCAATGACGCTGAATTGAGCAATGCGCTTGGTCAATTGGAAGAAACACTCGGAGATTATTAATCACAACAAAAAATCTTATGCTCGATTATCAAATATTAGGTTCAAACGACACACGCAGTGGCTTCGGAGACGGATTGCTTCAGGCAGGAAAAAACAACAATAAGGTTGTAGGACTTTGCGCGGATCTTATCGGATCGCTCAAAATGGATGCCTTCAAGAAGGAATTTCCAAATCGTTTTTTCCAGACAGGAATTGCAGAAGCCAATATGATGGGTCTCGCTGCAGGCATGACCATTGGAGGATACATTCCTTTCACAGGCACTTTCGCCAATTTCTCAACCGGTCGCGTCTATGATCAGATAAGACAAAGCATAGCTTACAGTGATAAGAATGTGAAGATATGTGCCTCCCATGCAGGACTTACCCTGGGTGAAGACGGCGCGACTCACCAGATACTTGAAGACATTGGTATGATGAGCATGTTGCCCAACATGACTGTCATCAATCCATGTGATTACAACCAGACCAAGGCGGCCACACTGGCTATTGCAGATCATCACGGACCTGTTTACCTCAGGTTCGGACGCCCGAAGGTTCCGATTTTCTCTACGCCGGATCAGAAATTCGTGATTGGAAAAGCCTGGCACATGCATTCAGGAAGTGACGTTACCATCATCGCCACGGGCCACCTGGTCTGGAAGGCAGTTGAAGCAGCCAAAACACTCGAAGCAGAAGGAATAACAGTTGATCTGATCAATATACACACCATCAAGCCACTGGATGAAAAAGCGATCGTTGATTCAGCATCCAAGACTGGTGCGGTGGTAACTGCCGAGGAGCACCAGATTAGCGGAGGTCTAGGAAGTCGTGTAGCACAAACGCTCGCATCGCATCAGCCAACACCAATTGAATTTGTCGGAGTCAATGACAGTTTTGGAGAAAGCGGAACTCCCGATCAGCTTATGAAGAAATACGGACTGGAAGCAATCAACATTTATAATGCCGCCAAAAAAGTGATAGCGCGCAAAGTGATGGCATAAGCAATGTACGGACATTGTAACCCAGTTTATTCTTTGCAATAGTTACCTTATATCCTGAAATGTCATGTCGTAAACATGAACCCGGAATAAGTTGCTGATCAATACTAAGCGAATCCATTAAGCGAAAAACGGATGCGCAAATGTGTGCATCCGTATTCTTTCATTAAAACACCTCCTATAAAGTACCTCGCCTCGCCTGCTCGGCTTCAATACTTTCAAAAAGTGCTTTGAAGTTCCCCTTGCCAAAACTCTTGGCTCCCTTGCGCTGAATGATTTCGAAGAAAAGTGTCGGACGGTCTTCTACAGGCTTAGTGAAAATTTGCAGCAGATATCCATCTTCATCCCTGTCTACCATGATTCCAAGCTTTTTCAGCACCTGCAAATCCTCTTCAATGATTCCAACTCTTGCCGCCACGGTATCATAATATTCACCAGGTACATGCAGGAACTCCACGCCGCGTTTGCGCATTTCAGCTACGCTGAATATTATATTGTCGGTGGCGATAGCAATATGCTGGCATCCAGGCCCTCGATAAAAGTCGAGATACTCTTCAATTTGAGATTTCTTCAACCCATGCGCAGGTTCGTTGATTGGAAATTTGATGCGGCCGTTGCCGTTGGTCATCACTTTGCTCATCAGAGCAGTATATTCAGTTGAAATGTCCTTGTCGTCAAAAGTTACCAGGTTGGCAAAACCCATAACCTGCGCGTAAAACTTGGCCCACTTGTTCATTCCTCCCAATTCAACATTCCCAACCATGTGGTCGATGTATTTGAATCCAAGATCACCCGGATTGTATTCTGATTCCAGCGACACAAATCCTGGCAGAAAAACGCCTTTGTAGTTCTTTCTTTCAATAAAAATGTGAACCGTTTCACCATAAGTATAAATACCAGACTTGACTATTTCACCATGCTCATCCTGAACAACAGTTGGCTCCAGATATGCCTCCGCGCCTCTGGATGTTGTTTCTTCAAAAGCTTTTCTTGCATCATCAACCCACAGTGCAATCACTTTTACACCATCGCCATGCTTTCGGACATGATGTGAGATTTCATTCTCAGGGTCGAAAGAAGTCGTTAGAACAAGCCTGATCTTTCCCTGCGATAAAACATAAG
>JBEIHH010000096.1:0-9688 GCA_040381475.1 Crocinitomicaceae bacterium
CAGTAGCTGGATACATCGGGACGTTCTGCACCAAAATCGAAGATAGTCCTGAAAGTGTTGTCGAAAAAAATGCCATAGCCAATGCCATGGTGCAAACCATAATAGAAGGGAATATTCTTGTACAACGGATCAGTATCGGCGCCATAAGCGTATGCATCGGTGCCAAAATTTTCGAATTTTTTGCCCCGCAACTGAAGATTGGTTGGTTTATCACCCAGACCATAAAATACTTCGTCTTTCTGAATGCGTTTGCTGCAGTAAACAATTTTTCCTCCTTTGGTGAGGTAATGTTGCCAGTGAAATCCAGCCTCGTCCTCATTGATCACAACACCTTTGTGGTCGGTAATTTTAACATGCAGCGTTTCCTTATCGATGAAACATTTTACTTCCTTGGTAATAATCCCAATGAATTCACCGTCGTCGAAGGCAGATAATGAGGCCAGTCCTTCAGGCAAACCCTTCTCTACAGCATAAGAAAAATCGCGGTGGAAATTTCCATCTGCAGCGTATCTGAATCTGATCACCTTGTCGTTAATCACCCTTACTTCGAGAATCGTTTCCGAAGTATAAAAGAAAAAAAGATTACCCCGTTGCTCCCAGCGACGAATAGCATCCGGGAAATATTTGACAGAGTATTTGTTGTTGACGGTTGAAACCTGCATATCCTAACAAATGGTGAAACCGTCAAATTTAACAAGGTCTTGGAATTCACAAAGTGTATTTTTTACACTTAGTTGAAAAATGAGCCGTTCAAGGTCGGTGGCAGCAATCAACTTTTTGTTTTGCCTCATTGAATTGAGGGCTTAGGTATGGAATACCGAGATTGGCACCGCGAAGAATTACCACGAAAGAAATAAGCACAAGTGCAAACTGAACAACCCGGTAAGATTTGACACGCAATTTTGAGCCGAGCCATTGCAGTGCTGCTCCTGCCACGAGCAAAGCCGGGGTGGTGGCAAGTCCAAAGACCATCATGAACAGCATACCATTGACACTGTTGGCAAGAGCGAGTGAAGCGGCCAATGCCAAATAAACGAGACCACATGGAAGCAAACCATTGATAGTACCAAGTAAAAAATATGTGCCCGCATTTTTGCGTTGAATCAATGAAGAAAATCTTGATTTCAGCAACCCGATGAATTTGAATGGGCCCGATTTGAATTTACTCATTCCTGCAGGCCATGCCAGAAACAGCATCATCAAAACACCGGCAGCTATGGCCACCCATTGCTGAAATCCGACCGCTACAAAGGATTGACCTACCGCGCCCACGATCAGGCCGAGTAATCCGTAAACCATCAGCCTTCCTGAATGGTAAACAAATTTCTTTAACCACCAATTCTGGTTGCCTTGCGCAGTGTGCACAGCCAATACCAACGGACCGCACATACCAATGCAGTGCAGGCTGCCGGCAAAGCCCATGATCAATGCAGCAAAAACAAATGTCATATCAGAGAGTAAGAGATTTTTCCAAATAGTATTGCTTGTCATTCATCTTCCAGCTAAGTTGAACGAGATACAAACCTCTTTTCAGCCCATCAGTCATGATAATCTGCTCAAGCCCGGAATCATTGAGGGTAATAGACCGATCCGAAGAAGCATCAGAAGGACAATAGAGAGTCATCGTTCCTTTGACATTCTGACCTATACAATCAGTTGGCATACTCAACACGACACGCCCCTCAAGAACACTCACGGCCAACGCTCCATTCAGTGCAGCAGCATTATTGGATGCAGTTATTCTCTCTCCAAATGCCAATTCCTGATTGTAGTAATCCTTTGCTACCAGGTCAACTTTTTCACCCTTTGCTTTAAAAACAAGTGTGAGTATACCCGCAGCAAATAAGAGGTAAACAATCGTAATTCTATATCCCCAGTTCATTTTGTTATGGTGTTAGTTTATTGTTTCTTGTTGGCAGGTCCGATAAAAGTTGTCACTTCATCAGTGACTTTTTTTCCATTGCTGTGTACTTGAAGTTCTATTTTACCTGTTTGGGACAGAATCTTATCCTTTGGAAGAATGATAAAAAATTGCGTATCAATGAGGCTGTCCTTTTTAACTATCAGACTTTGATCCCCAACAAGCCGTATTTCACCTCCATCAATGTTATGTCTGAACTCAATCGGCATATCATCTTTCGTTTTGTTGATGATCTTTACATTATACAGATTGCTGATGCGGCCATCCTGCTCAGTGTAGAATAATGTACCTTTTGCTCTCACAATGTTAACATCCAAATCAGCTCTTGTTACAAGTAGAAAACTTTCCAAAGAAATCAATACAAGCAAAACGAGTGAATACGCCAACATTCTTGGCGTCCATTTCAATTTTTGTCCTGTAGTAACTGTATGTTCACTTGCATAACGAATCAATCCTTTGGGCCTGTGAACACCTTCCATAATGTGATCACATGCATCAATGCAGGCGGTGCAATTGGTACACTCCAATTGAGTTCCGTTTCTTATATCAATACCCGTTGGACATACTTTAACGCATTCATAGCAGTCAACACAATCACCAACACCCTGCTTTTGAACCTTAGAAAATTTCTCGCGCGGTTCACCTCTCAGATGGTCATATGCTACGACAATGGATTGTTTATCCAGCAGCACACCTTGCATCCTGCCGTAAGGACAAACTACCAAACAAGCCTGTTCACGAAACCAATAAAAAATGAAGAAGAAGACACCACTGAATATAAGCATCAGGGCGAAACCACCAACATGTAAACTGAATGGTTCAGTGACAATCTTGTACAATTCGTCAATCCCGATCAGATAAGACAGGAAGGTATTTGCAACAAGTACAGACACGACGAAGAAGATGGCTATTTTGAGTCCGCGCTTGCGAATCTTCTCCGCATTCCATGGCATTTTATTCAAAGCCTTTTGATAAGCCGAATCACCTTCAATAGCATATTCTATTCTTCGGAAAATCATTTCCATAAAAACAGTTTGCGGACAAACCCATCCGCAAAACACGCGACCATAAATCACAGTGAATAAAGCAATGAACACAATAAAAGTGATCATGCCTATCATGAAAATGAAAAAATCGTGAGGCCAGAAACGAACTCCGAACAATATGAACTTACGCTCTACAACGTTGAATAAAAAAAGCGGATCACCATCGATTTTGATAAACGGGAGTGCAAAAAAAACGATTGCGAAAACAATACTTACAATGGTTCTGCCATTGTAAAATCTTCCCTTAGGTTTTTTTGGATAAAAAAACACACGTTTGCCTGACTGGTCAATATGACTGACCGAGTCGCGAAAAGATCCATCTCCATCTTCTATTTCTGACATCGCATATCGAATTTTGAATAACCACTCACCAGCATCCTATCGATCACTCATCCTTATCACAACTGTGCAGATCTCCGGAGAACCAAAGAATGACAATTGAAGCACACTCTATTTTGTCATTACCCCGACACTGTCCGAGGGCATAGCAACCGCGGTGGAATCTGCAGTGGCAGTTGCTGCCACTACCTCCACCCACACAGGACCTTCAGGAGCCTTTGGAGCGGCAGGAGTCGTGCCCTGTAATGATTTAACGAACGAACTAACCTGAGCCATCATGACAGGAGAAAGTTCTTGTTGCCATGACTTCATACCCTTACCCTGAATTCCGTACTTGACAGTCTTAAAAATGTCTTTTATATCACCGCCATGAATCCAGTTTTTATCCGTAAGATTCGGTCCGACAATACCGCCACCGTCATTGCTGTGACAAACTGCACAATACTGAATGAATATTGCCTTTCCGGAGGCAAGGTCACCGGCATCCGCCAATACTGTAACATTCGTTTCATCGACCAGATTTTTAGCTTTGGCCCTGTATTCCTCTACCTGACGTAATCCATCATCAACCTGCGCTTTATACTCCTGTTCACTTGAAGGGCCATTGGAAATATGGTAATATGCCAAATAAACGGCTGCCCACACGATGGTAAAATAAAAACCGTACTTCCACCATGGAGGCAACGCATTGTCGAGTTCACGGATACCGTCATATTCATGATCTGTCATTACAGCCTGCTCCGACTCCACTGCAACTGAAGCATTGAATTTATCCCAGAAAACTGAAGTACTTGCTACTTTTTCTTCGGGTGGAGCCAACTCCTTTTCTTTGATCATAAAGAGTCGGATCATTCTCACCAGATAGAATATGGCGAACAATTCAACTAAAATGATCACCACTAAAGCATTGATGGCATTGTATCCGAAGCCGTCATGCAGAAAGTCGAGGACAGGTGTTGCTTCCGGCTGTGCAGTTGTTGGTGCTGCTTGAGCAAATGCTCCCTGAGATACAACCGAAAGTCCGAGAAGAATTACCAAAGACTTCATTTTATCCCAACCGCTGCCATCGCCTTTCGAGTAGCTTTTTGCGACAGTTTGCAAAACAGAGCCTAACTGTCTGATGAAAATAAGCAACAATATGGCGACGGAAGCCAGCGCATAAAAAATCGGGCTGGTATATACACTTTCCTTAACCGGTTCTGCGCTGGCTGCAGGTGCGGCACTTTGCGCATAGGTTAGGATATTTAATGCAACCAAAGCCAAAGTTATTTGTGCATTTTTTATATTTATTGATTTGCGGTCCATAGTCAATTCGAATGAAGGTTTATTTTATTCAAAAGGAAGATTTTTTTGCTCATTAATGGTCGCCTTGCTGGAGCCAAAAGCCCAATAGATAGCGAATAAAAAGACCGTTGTGAAGAGCAACATGGATATCATCGGATAAACACTTATTCCGGTGATAGAAGTAAGGTAGTTGATGAACTTCATTTTGCGGCAGTTTTATTGTTTGCAACCTCAATATCACGACCAAGCTTCTGGAGATAAGCGATCAGAGCAATGATCTCCTGATCAGGCGCCAGCCCATCTTCACCCAATAAGAGCTGCGCTTCAGAAAGTTTGAGATCGTCGTATATTTCTTTTGCCTGCTTTTGCATATCTGTAACTGCCTGCTGATCGTAGCCTTCAGGATACGGAACACCCAAAGTGATCATAGCACGAATCTTGGCAGGAGTCATAGACTCATCAACTTTACCCGTTAACAACCATGGATATCTTGGCATAATTGAAGCAGGCGATGTCGAAGTCGGGTCTGTCATGTGATTGTAGTGCCATGCATTTGATTTCTGATTCACCCCTGTTCCTTCCCTCGCGAGGTCAGGACCTGTGCGTTTTGAACCCCACTGGAATGGATGATCATAGATGAATTCGCCGGCCTTGGAATATTCTCCATATCGCGCGGTTTCGGCGCGGAATGGACGCACCATTTGACTGTGACATGTGTAGCAGCCTTCGCGTATATATATATCACGGCCTTCAAGTTCAAGTGGTGTATATGGTTTCACCTCAGCTATTGTCGGAATATTAGACTTGATGAGGAACGTTGGAACCATTTCGATGATACCACCTATAGCCACCATCACAAGCGCAAGAATCAACATCTGAACAGGCTTTCTTTCTATCACGCGGTGCCAGTGTTCCTGACCATGAATGGTTACGTTCTTAGCGAGAGCCGGAGCTTCTGTCTCCTCATTGGCAACAAAATTTCCGGCAGCAACTGTTTTCCAAACGTTCACAATCATAAAGATTACTCCCACAAGGAAAAGCAAACCACCGAGTGAACGCAGAGCATAGAAGCCCATCATACCATTCACCATGTCGAGGAATTGATATTGAAGACGACCATCTTCAGTAAACTGAGTCAGCATTTCGTTGTGACGCCATCCTGCCCAATACATTGGCACAGCATAGAGTACGATACCCAATGTGCCGATCCAAAAATGCCAGTTGGCGAGTTTTCTCGAATACAATTCTGTTTTCCACATTTTCGGTACCAACCAATAAATCATTCCGAAAGTGAGGAATCCATTCCATCCCAGTGCGCCAACGTGTACGTGAGCGATTGTCCAATCAGTAAAGTGAGAAATTGCATTTACATTTTTCAATGAAAGCATCGGGCCTTCGAAAGTGGCCATACCATAAGCAGTAACTGCAACCACCATGAACTTAAGAACCACATCTTCCCGAACGCGATCCCACGCACCGCGCAATGTCAGAAGACCATTGATCATACCACCCCATGACGGAGCAAGCAGCATAATACTGAATACAGTTCCGAGAGACTGAGCCCAATCAGGAAGTGAAGTATACAATAAGTGGTGCGGACCGGCCCATATATAGAGGAAGATCAAAGCCCAGAAGTGAATAATGGAAAGACGATAAGAATACACCGGACGGTTGGCTGCCTTAGGTATGAAGTAATACATCAAGCCGAGATACGGAGTTGTCAGGAAGAATGCAACAGCATTGTGTCCGTACCACCACTGTACCAGTGCGTCCTGTACGCCGGCGTACCATGAATAACTCTTCAGCAGACTCACCGGCAATTCAAAACTATTGACAATGTGCAACATGGCCACTGTTACCCAAGTAGCGATAAAAAACCAAATGGCCACGTAGAGATGACGCTCGCGACGTTTGATAATCGTCATGAACATGTTGAGGCCGAACACAACCCAAATGAGGGTAATAAGAATATCAATAGGCCATTCCAATTCAGCATATTCCTTACCCGTTGTAAAACCGAACACAAGAGTCAGGGCGGCCAGTACAATGATCGTTTGCCATCCCCAAAAATGTATTCTCGACAACTTGTCGCTCCACATTCTTGCTTTTGCGAGTCTTTGCAGAGAATAATAAACCCCCATGAAAATACCATTGCCAACGAAGGCGAATATGACCGCATTTGTATGCAGAGGTCTCAGTCGTCCGTAGGTGGTTTGCGCCAGGTCAAAATTCAATGCCGGAAATACCAGTTGAAGTGCAATGATCACCCCGACAAGCATGCCTACGGCACCCCAAAGGATGGTAGCGTAGGCAAACTGTTTTACGATCTTGTTGTCATAAGCGAAACGCTCGATGTTGCTGTTCATAAAGAAGTATTGGATTGGTTGGTTGGTTCTGAATCAGATATTTCATCGTCCATCAGCATGCGAACTGATGGTGTGTAATCATCATCAAACTGACCGCTTTTTGCAGACCTGATAAAGGCAATCAGGAATCCGAGGGCGATCGGAAGGCTGACACCAATTAGTATATAAAAAGCACTCATGGTTGATTTTGAATTTCGGCTTCAAATCAAATTAGCAATCAAGTCTGATGAAGTGAGGGCAGTTAGGTACAGGGGTGACAATAATCATTCATTCCCGAAATTGAGTACCTCCTGAAATTTTTACGTCTCATACAAACGGCGACAATTACTCTTCTAAAAGCTTTGAAAAACCAGCATCCTGCATATGCATCCATACAATTTCAGCCATCGCTGAAAGGGTTTTAAGATGTAATCAATATTGCAGATTCAGTCTCCTGGCGCTGAGATGACTCATCAGCGATGTAAAAATGATGATTGAAATAGAACTGACCGGCATCAAAATGGCGGCGACGACCGGAGACAGTGTGCCCTGCACTGCAAATGATAAACCCACAACATTGTATAACAGTGAAAGCACGAAACTTGCTCTGATAATTCGTTGAGCAACTTTAGACAGCGCAAAAAGCCTGTCTAGTTTATCAAAAGCACTTCCTTCAAGAATGGCATCGCATGCAGGGGAAAAATTGTTGACGTCATCAGAAACTGCAATCCCCACATCACTTTGGCGAATCGCTCCCGCATCATTGAGGCCATCGCCTATCATCGCCACCTTTATGCCCTTTTGCTGCAGTTGCTGAACATAGTCAAGCTTGTCATGCGGACTTTGTTTAAAAAGCATTTCGGTGTGGTCAGAAGTCATGCCGCGGAGGGTTTCTCTATCACCTTCGTTATCGCCACTGATAAACGACAATCCAAAACGGTCCATAATAGCTTGAAGTACCGACTGAATGTTTTGCCTGAAATTCTTCTCAAACCTGAAATATCCTTGTACCACACCGTCTATACTCACATAAACGCAAGTATCATTTGCTGATAACTCCTTTTCTATAGTTGCTCCACAATAATCTGCGCTTCCAAGAAGGACTTGATGTCCATTCACTGTGGCAGAAATACCTTGCCCGGCCAATTCACGATAATCAAAAACAGCTTTGTCATCACAGAATCGAAGGTGATGTGCCAGTGCCCGGCTGAGTGGATGATTGCTTTGCCGCACCATGGAATAAACCAATTCCAGTTTGTCTTCATTCAATTCATTGCCCACAAACCGCACTTCATCGATGTTGTTGGTGATGGTACCCGTCTTGTCCATGACGACATGATTCGTATTCGCCATGGCCTCAATGACTTCCGGATTTTTCAGATAGCACTTGTTTTTGCTGAATATTCTGATGATGGCTCCATTGGTGAAAGTGGCAGAAAGCAGCAGTGCACAGGGACAAGCGACTATCAACACCGTCGTGAGTGCTCCAAGCCCCCTAGAAACATCTGTAGGTAACCAATAAAAAAAAGCACCAAAAGACAAGGCCAAAAGAAAAATCGTGAAATTCCTCGCCAACTGATGTATAGAAGAATTGTCGATACGATCACCTTTGGTGAAAGCATCCTTATTCCAGAGACCGGTGAGATAACTTTGAGAAACTTCCTTCAATACCTCGCATTCTATCGAACCACCTGTTTGTTTGCCCCCTGCATAGATGATTTCTCCTTTGCCGATTTTCACCGGCTTTGATTCACCCGTCACGAAGCTATAATCAATGTGCGCCTGATCACTGAGCAATTTACTGTCAGCAGGTATCAATTCCTGAGAATGAATGGTCATGACATGACCAATTGAAAGAGCCGTGAGCGGAATGCTTTCACTTTTCCCGGCAGTATTTTTCACCAAAATACTGATGGGGAAAAAGCTCTTATAATTTCTGTCGAATTGTAAATTGTAATGTGTCTTTTCCTGAAAATATCGTCCAACGAGCATAAAAAAAATGATACCCGACATGGAGTCGAGATAACCTGCTCCTGAGCCGGTAACGATTTCATAAACACTTCTTCCGAAGGTGAGCAGGATGGACATCACCAGCGGAATATCAATATTGAGGAATCTGGCTTTCAATCCCTGCCAGGCTGAAATGAAAAACTCACCGCCTCCGTAAACTAGCACTGGCAGTGAAAGTGCAAGATTCAACCAGCCAAATGTTTGCTGTAACTGGTGATCTCCTTCTTCTGCAATATGAAAATACTCAGGGAAACTGAGCATCATTATATTGGCAAATCCGAAACCGGCCACAGCAATTCTATATACCCTTTTGCGAAGCGGACTGGTTTGATTTTTCTTTTCAATGCTCTCAAGATTGAGCAAGGGCTCGTAACCCAATGTTGCAAGTAACTCAACGACTTTTCGCAGTGATGTAGTCTGATGATTGAATTGAACTGTAATTTCCTTTTGCAAAAAATCAGTTCGCGACGAAAGAACTCCATTATCCAATCGATACAAATGTTCTAATAACCAAATACAGGAACTACAATGCATTTGTGGAACCTGAAAAACTGCGATAGAAGATTCTTCGTCCTTGAAACGAATCAATGACTTGCTTACGGTTTCGTCGTCCAGATAAGCAAACCGACCTTCAAAGTTTTTCAACTTTGGAGATACACCGGAATGAGCATCAATGTTGTAATAAGTGCATAGATTATTCTCACTCAACAACTCGTATACCAGTTTACAGCCATTACAGCAGA
>JBEIHH010000097.1:0-9645 GCA_040381475.1 Crocinitomicaceae bacterium
GCGTCCTTATTTTTATACAGTAGTTTGAACTTGTCATTTGCCTTCTTCGCAATATTCTGATCGAGATTTCTTTCAACCACATCCATGATATCCGGTTGTGTCTTTTCATACTTCTCGTATTCCTTATTCCAGTTCTCAACCAGGACTAACTCAGATGCAAGATGTTCATAGGTGAAACCATCACGGTCTTCCACCAGAACCCAGCCTTGACGAGGAAACCCCACGACTTCACCTTCGCCACGGTCATTCAGAAATTTTACGCGGTTACCAATTTCCATACCGGCAAAGTTAAATAAGGAATTTTTTCAATCCAGGTAAAAACAAAAGAGACCGACAAATGCCGATCTCTCTCGATGAATGTTTCGTTGCAGGAATATTATTTATTCGTAACAATAATTTTTGAATTAACAGCGCCGTGATCTGTGCTTCCCTGTATAAAGTATAATCCTGTTGGCAAATTATTGATCTCTTTGATCATGCCATTTTCATTGTTCAGACTGAATACCTGAATAACCTGACCTAGATTGTTCATCAGCATAAAATTACCCGGGCTGTTGGTCTTAATGAAGAACTGACCATCATTCGGATTTGGATATATGTATAGCTCGGCCTCTTCATCCGGAATAAGAGCGAGACTTTCTGCTTCTCCGTTTTGAGCGCATGACAGCAGTGCAACAGACAAACTTCTGTTGACTGATGATCCACAAGCGTTGACTGCAGATACAGTGACCGAGCCGGCTGTTGTTCCCCAATTTACATTGATGGCATTTGTGCCCTGACCAGAGTTGATACCAGCACCGGCAGGCAACGTCCAGTTATAGGTAAGACCCGCAACCGATGTAGTGTTATAGCCGATATTGGTTTGCGATGGACACACGGATGCAGGGCCTGTAATTACAGCAGGAACATCAGGTCTTGCATAAATTGATCGGCATGTCGACACGGATCCGCCACAATTGTTGAATGCTGTTACGCAAACTGTTCCACTTACAAAGTTCGCCGGTATACTCAATACAATTGAATTGCCGTTGTTTGTAACGATGGTGCATCCTGCAGGAACTGTCCATGAATAAGAGGTAGCGCCGACAACTGCAGGTATTGCATAAGTCTGGGTTCCACCACCGCACAAATTATAATTCACACCCGTCATTGCAGAAGAAATGATCGGATTGAGATATAAATTTCTGACTCTCGGTGAACTGCTTCCACAACTGCTCAGAGCCGATACGCTGATCTGTCCGGAAACAAACGAAGCAGGGAATGTAACACTGATTGCAGTCGTGCCCTGACCAGAGTTGATTGTAGCTCCTGATGGAACAGTCCAGTTATAGCTTGATGCGCCCGACACTGCAACGACACTGTATATGTGAGTGCTGCCACCACAAACGTTGTTCGCGGTTCCTGTTATATTGCCCGGCGTTGCTGGAATATTGTAAATCGTAAGGTTTCTGTTACCGCTCAAACCAAAACAGTTCTGTGATTGTACCCTAAGCAAACCATTCGCACCGAAGTTCGAATTGAATTGAACTGTTACAGATGTCGTCCCCTGACCAGAAATAATTGATGCATTAGTTGGTGCGGTCCAAACATAAGTATTCGCGTTCGCCAAGGCTGCTATACTATAAGTTTGAGTGGTACCAGCACATACATTGATGCTTTGTCCGCTGATCACTCCTGGTGTAGTCGGAAGTGAAGTATACCTGTAAATAACTTTGCAATACTGTGTGCTCTGACCGCAAGCATTCACGGCACGAACACAAATGTTCGACGTATTGAATGTAGTTGCAACAGTGACGGTTATCGAATTGTTAGTTGAAATTCCTGACATACCCGCAGGCAAAATCCACATATATGAAGTTGCTCCGGGAACGGGATCAACAGTGAATACAATACCCGTCTGGCCTGAACAAACACCATAAGGACCTGTTATCACAGTCGGAGTAGCCGGACTCGTTTGACCATTGTTACCAACTGTTGCGTTGGCATTGGCTGTACAATTATTGCTGTCAGTTATTGTTACATTGAAAGTTCCTGGAGCAAGGTTTATCAGATCCTCGGTAGTACTTCCATTGCTCCATGCGAAGCCGTAAGGCGCCTGGCCACCGCTAACTGTTAGGTTTACTGAACCGTCAAGTGCCAGCGTGCAGGAAGCATTGGTTGGCAAAGCAGAAGCAGTTATTCCGCAGCAGCCTTCGTTCACTGATCCGTCACAGTCTTCATCGATGCTGTTGTTGCATATTTCTGTTGCTGCAGGATATATTCCACTGTTATTGTCATTGCAATCAAGCGAATTGCCAACATATCCGGATGGTTGATCGCAATCATTGAGTGAAACAGCAGCATTGCCATATCCGTCACCGTCATTATCCTGATACCACGTAGCGGTTGAATTCACAACGATAGTGATACCGTTAGACGTCGCGGTTGTTTGCGATGCACATGCTGCATTCGATGTCAACTCACATGTAACGATTTGTCCGTTGGTGAGTGCCGATGTGCTGTAAGTAGCACTGTTTGTTCCAACATTCGAACCATTCACTTTCCATTGATAAGACGGTGAAGAACCTCCATTGGCTGACGTTGCAGTAAATGTGAGAGATCCACCGCTGCATGTAGGATTTGTTCCTGATGTCAGGGCAATCGATACAGATGGAGTTACCGATGAATTCACTGTAAGCGTGATGCCATTCGACGTTGCTGTTGCCGGAGAAGCACATGCTGCATTCGATGTCAACTCACATGTAACGATTTGTCCGTTGGTGAGTGCCGATGTGTTGTAAGTAGCACTGTTTGTTCCAACATTCGAACCATTCACTTTCCATTGATAAGAAGGTGAAGAACCTCCATTTGCTGGCGTTGCAGTAAATGTAAGAGATCCACCGCTGCATGTAGGATTTGTTCCTGATGTCAGGGCAATTGATACAGATGGAGTTACCGATGAATTTACATTGGCAGTTATGTTATTTGAATTTACTATAGAGGCAGGTGCAACAGCGGAGAATACCATAATTGGTCTCCAGGTGGTTGTGGTGCCGGTAGCTTGTGTACAAGCACCTGCTCCTGCTGTACCATCAACCTGATAATATGTTGATGTTGTAAAACCAGGTTGAGTCCTTCTAGTTGCATAAGCGGCATTGCCGATTACCTGATTGGAGAAGCAAATGTCAACTATGACATTTGATGTTCCATTCCAGTTGAAGTTACTGGAGAACGAATGTGTATTTACTGAATTTAATACCGGTGTGTAATTCACCGGGCCAAAAACCGTTGTAAAGCTTGGAGTCTGGAAAGTTGTGGTTAATGCAGTAGCAGATGTCGCTGCCATTTTGATTGTATAACCATTCAAGGTGATTGGGTCGCCAGTGGTGTTTCCAACATCAAAACCAATTGATCCAATATTGCCCGCATTAAAGCCGAGTGCTGTTAACTCTGATGCAAGAACCAACCATTGTTGTCTGCCACTACCGTAGTATGTAGGGTATGCAGCACCTAACGCACTGGTGGATCCGTTATAGGTCGTGCCTGTGCCTAAAGTAGCTACCGTTGGACAAGAATTCGTGGAAGTTACGGAGCAGCTTATTACCTGACCGTTAGTCAATGAAGAAGTTGAATATGTAGGGCTGTTGGTTCCAACATTAGAGCCATTTACAGTCCACTGATAAGAAGGTGAATTTCCGTTCGTTACTGTAGCTGTGAAGATGGCACTTTCTCCTGCACACAAAGGATTACTTCCTGAGGTCTGGGCAATGGTAACCGACGGGCTTGAAGCCGCAGTCACAGACATTGCTATCGAATTTGATGTGGCTGTCGGGCTTGTGACACATGCAATTGAGGAAGTCAGAACACATGTTACAACCTGACCATTGGTCAAAGTTGTTGTAGAATATGTATTGCTGTTGGTTCCTACGTTCGTGCCATTGACCTTCCATTGATAAGAAGGCGTTGTACCTCCGCTGGTTGGTGTAGCTGTGAAGGTAACTCCTATACCGGGACAAGTTGGATTTGAGCCATTGGTAATGGCAATGGCAACAGCAGGAGTCACCGGTGTTGCAATTGTTATTGTTATTGAATTAGAAGTTGCAGGATTGTTTGTTGCACCAGGAAGGTTTGAAGTCATGATGCATGATACAACCTGGCCTGCAGACAAAGTAGACGAAGAGTAAGTGTTGCTGTTGGTACCAACATTAGCTCCGTTAACCTGCCACTGATAAACAGGACTCGTGCCTGTATTCACACCTAATGCAGTGAATGTGGTTGTCTGGCCGGGGCATATCGGGTTGGTTCCACCAGTTACAGCAATACTTACGCTGGCATCAGTGCCGCACGTTGGCAAGCTAAAAGAAAATATTCTTGTTCTGGCAGCAGCACCTCCTGACGTTCCACCCATGTATTCACCTGTAGACCAAAAAGTCACGCCGTCAGGGTCAAGGCAAGTATGAGCGTAATCACCCACACGGTTGGTTCCGGTTTGAAATCCTGTTCCGGCAACAACCTCAACCTCAGCAACCGGCAAAGTTCCAAGCGGGTCACATTCGCGACGACCTGTGTAATACAAACCAGGGTAAATACTCGTAGCATCTGCTTTCAGATATGCAATACCAATTCCACCATTGTTGTCCATGGCCATCGAACCCATCCATCTGGTAGCTGCATCAGGCGTGTATATACCCTGCTGATAAATGCTCCAAACGTTTGTTGTTTTATCTTGACGAAGTTCACACCACATAATGCTTCGCTGTGAAGCGCTGATTCTCACAGCCCAATTGAGTACTACCGAATTGTGCGAAGCCCAGGTTTTCCACTGTGCACGATACATCACAATACCGCCAATACCATCAAGTTTCTGGGTAGTTCCAGGCTGTGAAACATCGTTCCAACTGGCATTGTAGGAAGCATCAAAAGCGGCAGTTGGAACAGCTGCCGCCAACGTTATTGTTCCTGTAGGTGTTGTTGGCACCCAATTGACAGCCATCTGATAAATCTGTACCGCGTCGATATTCGTGCCTCCCCAACCATTGTCGGAATATGAAAAAATAGGACAAGGTGTACCTGCCGGAGGTAAAACCCCATCAGCGGCATCGCCAGGAAGAGGAACAAAGAATCCACCACCCTGCGGAGGTGAATAGCTGGTATATACTGAGCGAGCCGTCGGGACACCTGCGAGCATCGCAGTGCGCTCAAAAGCGAATACCTTTTGGGCCTGGTTGGATGTCATATAATATCCATCCGTCCAGACTGAAAACTTGAGATAATCAGGAAACTGTGGAGAAACAAAAGTGTAGGTGTAGTAAGAGCCCAGTGGATCGCCGGTTGCTGACACCGCTATATAAATGTTGTTGTTGCCGGAACCAAACTGAGCAAGAAACCAGCGGTCTGCAGCCTTGTCGTACATGACAATTGGATCGCCGGCGTTTGCCGTTGCAGGTGACCAAAGATTACCCAACAATCCTGTCAGAAGCACTATACCGGTAATTTTATCATAAACCTTGAAAGTAGTGCTGTTGATCATTTGAATATAATGGTTCGGACCTGCAGCACCTGAAGGATCGTACGGACGAAATCCGGATGCAGTCTGACCTTGCCAGTTCACTTTCATGCCGTTTCCTTCAACGTGTCCATTGCCCTTTTGCATGATTCCTTGATCATTGCCGTATCTCGGATCATCCTCAGCCTTGTTAGGAAATTGCTGCGGTGGACGCATTTTTCTATCTCCTGACACCTTCTCGTGGTACTTTCTGTCTTCATCCACCGGATTTTCACGAAAAATCTCACTGATAGGTCGAGTAATTCCGAATTGAGAAGCCACAATGAATCCATCCTTTGGATCCGTGTCGCGGCTTTGGGAATTTCCCTGAGAAATAGCCAATTGTGCCGAAAACATCAGCACCAATGTGAATAAAAAAACTCTCATGAATAAATGAATAATATTAATAACCATTGGTTGATTTTGGCGTGCAGACCGCCGCAGGAAATTTTGGTAAATCAAAGTTACGAAAGATGGCCGTTTACAAAAAAACAGACTCGCACACACGTGGATTCCTATAAAAGGTTTTTCGCCTGTAACCTGATCTATATGGTATATGCATTGCCATTTGTATAAAGCCTAATTATATTTCGGAAGGAATTTTTGACACACAGTTAGTGTACATATCACACTTTAGTTACATTTGACTTCAATTCAATCGAATAAATGAAAAAAAAGACACTCTTCTATGCCGCAATTTTTTCGTTCATACAAACGAATGCGCAAATTCTGACAAGCGATCCGCCATTTCCAACCGCTACTGAAGATATAACAATCTATTACAATACAGCCAGTGGGAATTTTGGTATACCATCTTCAACAATTCCTGTCTACTGCCATACCGGAGTTGTATCGCAGGAAGACGAAGACAACTGCGAGAACAACTGGCAATATGTGCAAGGCGATTGGGGCACCGCAGATCCGGAAGTAATCATGACTCCGTTGGGAGGAGGCATTCACAAGATTGTAATCAATCCTCAGGATTTTTATGATATCCCCGGAGGATTTGACATTGGTCAGTTGATGTTTGTATTCCGCAATCAGGATGGCTCTCTGGAAGGAAAAAACACGGATGGGAGCGATATTTATTTCGAACTCTACGAGCCAGGATTTCACGCTGGAATCATTCAACCTTATCAGTCTGTGCTCAATGCAGATGCCGGCGAAGTAATCGAAATTGAAACAGCATCATCTTCACCTGCCGATCTTGAAATTCGCGTGAATGACGAACTTGTGGCCAGTGCTGCAGACGCCACTGAGCTCAACTATGATTTCAGTTCGCTCGCTTCGGGAGGGTACAATGTTGAGCTGATCGCTAACAATGGTTCAGAAGAAATCACTGAGGTATTATTGATCAATGTGAACATTCAGCCAACGGTGCTTTCAGCGCCTGCCGGCACAGTTGATGGAATCAATTACATCAACAGCAGCACCGTGAGGCTTCAGCTTTTCGCACCCAATAAAGACTTCGTTTATGTGATAGGAGACTTTAACAACTGGCAATTCAACGCAGACTATTTGATGAACCGCACTCCTGATGGCAATACATACTGGCTTGAAATTACCGGGCTTGAACCTGACACAGAATATCGTTTCCAATACAGCATTGACAACGAGGACATGCGCGTTGCAGAGATCTACTCCGAGTTGGTCTTAGATCCATGGAACGACCAGTGGATACCTGAAGAAACTTATCCTGATATGCCACAATATCCTGGCTGCAGCACGTCACAAGTGGTATCAGTATTAAAAATCAATCAGGAAGAATTTCCGTGGACAGATCAGGCATTCGTTCGTCCGCCATCGAACAGACTTGTGATATACGAATTGCTTGTACGCGATTTTGTTGAGGACCGAAATTATCAGACTCTTATTGATACACTTGATTACCTTGATAATCTGGGCGTAACAGCCATACAATTAATGCCCATCAACGAATTCGAAGGCAATGACAGTTGGGGATATAATCCTTCTTTCTTCTTCGCACCTGACAAGGCTTATGGCAGAAAGGAAGATCTTCAGGCTTTTGTGAATGAATGTCATAACAGAGGTATTGCTGTTATCCTCGATATTGTATTGAACCATTCATTTGGTCAAAACCCGATGGTGCGCATGTACTTTAATCCTGATGCAGGGCCATACGGACAACCAACAGCAGAAAATCCATGGTTCAATCAGGTTGAGACACACCCCTTCAATGTCGGCTATGATTTCAATCACGAAAATCAAAGAACAAAGCAGTTTTGTAAACGCGTTCTTGATCACTGGCTGGAAGAGTACCACATTGATGGATACCGCTTCGACCTTTCAAAAGGTTTTACACAAAACAACACACTTGGTAATATTGGTGCCTGGAACGCATACGATCAATCTCGGGTTGATATTCTCACAGATTATCACAATCACATACAAGCAACCGAACCTGGTGCCTATCTCATTCTCGAGCACCTTGCCGACAATCCTGAAGAACAAGTTCTGGCTTCAAATGGAATGATGCTTTGGGGTAAAATGACTACGCAATACGAACAGGCAAGCATGGGCTTCACTGAAAACTCAGATCTCAGTTGGGGTGTTCACACTTCACGCGGTTGGAGTGCCCCGCGATTGGTGTCATATGGTGAAAGCCACGATGAAGAGCGCATCAATTATAAAAATCAAAATTTCGGCAACAGCAGCGGTAACTACGATATTCAAAATTTGAATACAGGATTCGATAGAATGGAACTCGCTCACGTATTCCTTCTTCCCTTGCCAGGACCAAAAATGATCTGGCAGTTCGGTGAATTGGGTTATGACTATTCGATCAATCATTGCTCGGATGGAACGATCAATACGAATTGCCGGACATCTGCGAAGCCTATCCGCTGGGACTATAGAGATGTTGCAGAGCGTTATAAGATTTATAAAGTAGTTTCCGCTCTCAATTACCTGAAGAAAACTGAACCGCTTTTTTCAACCACTGACTTCGATATCGATCTCGGTGGATTGGGCAAGCGCATTCATTTGAACAGCGCAAGTCTCAACGCCACGATTGTAGGTAACTTCAATGTTACCCAAATCAACATGGTTCCGGGATTCCAGCATACCGGAATATGGTATGATTATTTTACCGGAACATCATTTACAGAAAACAATCTGAACAATTCATTTGCATTTCAGCCAGGAGAATACCATATCTACTTTGATCAACCTATGGCAACACCTGACACTACTGTTGATGTTGTTGAAGCCATGGCATTGTTTGGTCTCGATTTCATGGTCTATCCAAATCCATCAAGCGGAAATCTTACCATTGGTTTCGAGAACCAAGAGCCACAACTTTTGCAAATTGACTTGCTGGATATCACAGGTAAACTCGTAGAAAAAATCGAATCCAGAAATATGGGCGCCGGACTGCAGACAATTAGTTACAGCGCGAATGGAATTGGACCAGGTACATATTTTATCAGAATTACAGGGGAAACACAAACAATCTCCAGACCAGTCATTATCAACTAGAGAAAAAAAGGGTAAGTGTTTAATTGACACTTATCTTTTTTTACTTATGTTTGAAGCCTTAGTTAACCTTAAGTAAAAGCCCCAAACGAATACTGCTCATGAAGAAATTATACTCTATCCTTGTATTGACGGCTTGTTTATTGTGCTGGCAAGACAATTGGTCACAGTCCGTATCCGGGAAAGTTTATGACAATGGTAATCAAACACTGCCTGGTGTGATTGTCAAAGATCTTGTCAGCGGAATGGGCGCAGCCAGTGATATAGACGGCAATTACAAGCTCAATCTTTCAGAAGGGAAGCATACCCTTGAATTTGTGCTCATCGGATACCTGGGTCAGAAAAGAGAAATTACACTCAACGCAGGACAAAATCTCACTCTTGATGTCAAGATGGAAGAAGACATCAAGATGGCGGAAGAAGTTGTAGTCGTGGGATATGGCGTGCAGCGCAAACGCGATGTAACCGGTTCCATCACGCACATTGACGGAAAAGACATGACACGAGTACCTGTGCCAAGTTTTGAGGCCGCACTTCAGGGAAGAGGCGCAGGAATTCAGGTATCACAGGGATCAGGACTAGCAGGATCCGGTTCATTGGTTCGTATTCGGGGGGTGAGTTCAATA
>JBEIHH010000098.1:0-9639 GCA_040381475.1 Crocinitomicaceae bacterium
AATACTCTATTACCTGAATCCTGCCAATCTCTTCAAAAAAGAGAAAGTGGACCTTAACCTTCGCTTCATGCACGGAATCAACAAGATTTCGATCCTGATGTTTTTAGTTTGTCTCGTTATAATGATTGCACGCTGGATTTCGCGCCCGTGATTGCTCTTATTGCCATTGCAACGTTTGTGCAATGTGGTCAATATCGCTTTTCAAAAATTCAAGCACTGGTGCAATGCTGTCTGCGTTAGGCGGATTATAGAAATACAGAGAGCCGCGAAAGAAATGATCTACGCTGTCGGTGAAGAAAAATTGCATCTGTGATGCCGCTTCGCCTTCTATTTCGTAAATGATGCCAAACACCTTCCTTTCTTCATCTTCAATCATTGTGCGCTTCAACCCGCTTGCTTTCATTTCATGTTTGGCCGCAAACCCATAGGCATCATGAATCAACTTGTCGAAGTTTTTACCAACGGGCATATAAGTGCAATGGATTCTTGCCTTAAATCCCGGCATGAACAAATTGAACTTACAGGAATCTCTTTCAAGGGAGTCCTGAAATACCTCCATGCTGCTATAAGCAGGGACTTCAAACCGCACCGGACAAGCAGAATTATACTCGAAATATTTTTTCTCAGGTAATTCTATTCTGAAGTAGCCCTTTGGTTTGGGCACATGCACCTCTTCGTAAAATGCAACCCAGATTATCAATGCTGAAATGATGGCCAATACCAGGACGATGGTGATTGATTTCTTCATGATAGTTCATTCGATTTGAGTTCAGGCAATGTAATCTTCACACGTTTGATTTTACGCTTGTCTGCGGATTCAATGACAAATGTGAATCCTTCGAATTCTACCTTATCACCCCTTTCAAGAATCCGGCCAGCCTGCTCGATGATAAATCCTGCAAGTGTGCTGCTGTCGCCTTTGGCCTCTTCGAACATAGTAGAATCAATGTCCAAAATCTTGTACATGTCAACCAAAGCAATCTTGCCTTCCATCACATAAGTTCTGTCATCGAGCCTGGAATACTGCAACTCCTCTTCGTCAAATTCATCAGAAATTTCACCTACTATTTCTTCAAGGATATCTTCAAGTGTAACCAGTCCGGATGTTCCGCCATACTCATCTACCACTATAGCCAGATGTATTTTGGCTTGCTGAAATTCCTGAAGCAAATCATCGATCATTTTATTTTCAGGAACGAAAAAAGGTTGTTTGATGAGGCTTTGCCATTCGAAGTCAGTTTCATCAATATAAGGTAAAAGATCTTTTACGAAAAGAAAACCGGCGATGTCATCCGGCGAGTCCTTCATGACAGGAATTCTGGAGTATCCTTTATCAAGCACAGTTTGCATAACGTCATGAAAGGTGTCGTCGAGGTGTAAAAACACAATATCAACCCGTGAAGTCATTATCTGACTTGCTTCTTTTCCTCCAAATGTGACAATGCCTTCGAGAATCTTGTGTTCTTCTGCTGTGCGATCATCATCGGCTGTAAGTTCAAGGGCGTGTCCAAGCTCATCCACTGAAATATTGCTTTTCACACGGTCTCTGAGTCGGTTCTCCAGCAAAGACGATGTACCGGTGAGAAACCAGGTAAGGGGACTCAATATCGATTTAATAATTTCCAGCGGAAGTGACATAAATCTGGCGACCTGTAGATTATTTCCGGTAGCATAGACCTTCGGGATAACCTCACCAAAAAGCACAAGAATAAAAGTGATGATAACTATATTGATCAATGTCAAAACCCATTCTGCCGTTTGCCCTTCCGGAAAAAAAGATAAAGTAAGACTCGATGCAATGAGCACAATGGCAATGTTCACTGCATTGTTTGCAATCAAAATGGTCGCTAATAATTTCCTCGGGCCATTCTGCTTATCGGGAGTTTCCAGCAATGCAAGAATCCTTTGGTCAGAAGCATTTTTCGACTCGGCAAGTTCTGCCCGCTGCATTGGTGACAATGAAAACATGGCAACCTCACTGCTGGAGATCAATGCGCTGCAGAAAAGCAAAAGCAGCACCAGGACCAGAGGTCCCGTGCTGCTCAGCACACTAAGAAGGTAAATGTTGCTAAATAAAATTAGCGAAATAGATTCCAATCAATTCAGTTTTGGTTCAACTTAAAATGGAAGATCATCCGTTGGCATTGGCTGCGGTACCTGAGCTGCAGCCTCTTCAGTTCTTCCGTTGTTGCCTTCGCCCTGTGGACGTGATCCAAGCAATGTCATCTCCTCGACCTGAATCTCGGTGATATACTTGGTTTCACCTTCCTTGGTTTGATAGGAGCGGTAACGAATTACGCCTTCAAGATAAACCTGGCTTCCTTTATGAAGATATTGCTGAGCAATCTTGGCAAGGCCCGGTTTACCTATCCGAATATTGTGCCAGTCGGTATCCTGCTCAATACGCTGGTTTTTTTCACGGTCGAAGTAGCTCTCTTTTGTTGCCAAAGGAAACGAACAGATTGAACCTCCATTTTCAAAATTTCTGATTTCGGGATCTTTACCAAGATGTCCAACCAAAATCACTTTGTTTACACTAGCCATTTTGTTTAAAGAATTAGGGTGAATAATTTGAATTAACACTGCAAACCTACGTGCTTTTTTTCGGATTCTCATGCCATAAAGCGATGAGTTATTGTGGATTTATGCGCATAATCAGATATGCCATTCCCGATCTTTCAGATATCTATCAATTAATCTGGGAATAGGATATTTACTGAAATCATCTAAGTGCACATAAATCCAGTTCTCTGGTATCATTTTAAGCTGACCGGACAATGCTAATTCATAGAAACGTGCAGTTATTTTTCGGTGTGTAAGCAGGTGTCTGTAGTTTTCGGAAACAAAAGTCAAATCCAGATTTTTTGGTAACCCATTTTGTGCTACAAAATTTTCTACCACCGTTTCCGGCTTTCCCTGAGCGTCGGTAGAAGGAAAATCGTAAAGTCCTTTCCAGATTGAATCATTGCCTCGTTTTCTAAGATATAGCCCATCTTTAGTTTTCAGTATGAAATATTGAAAAGCCACGTCCTTCACCACAACCTTTTTCTTTTTTATTGGATAGTCTGAGACGGCATTTAATGCCACAGCTCTGCAAGATCCCTGGAATGGACAGTCAGCACAACGAGGATTTACGGGAGTACAATGCAATGCACCGAATTCCATAATGGCCTGATTGTAAGTTCCTGGATCACTTCTGTCAAGGAGTCTTTCAGCAATCTTTCTCACTTCGCTTTTGCCCATCGGGGTGTCGGCAGGATGTTCAACGGCGTGCAACCGGCTAATTACACGGATGACATTGCCATCTATAACCGGCACCTTTTCACCGAAACAAAATGAGGCAATGGCGCTGGCTGTATAATCCCCAATACCCTTCAGTTCCATCATCTCGGATTTTGTTTCCGGGAATTTACCCTTCAGATCAGAGGATATGATCTGCGCCGTGGCATGCAGATTTCTTGCCCGGCTATAGTAACCAAGTCCCTGCCACAACTTGAGCACCTGTTCCTGAGGAGCCGCAGCCAAACTGTGAACATCAGGAAACTGCTCCCGGAAACGCAGGTAATAAGCCATGCCCTGATCAACACGTGTTTGCTGTAATATCACTTCCGACAACCAGATCAGATATGGATCATCTGTGTCCCTCCAGGGAAGACTGCGCTTGTTTTTTCCGTACCACGATATGAGTTGTTTCCCGAAAGTAGACATGGCCGCAATGATATGAATGGAATATGTTCATTTAGTTCAATCGGGAATTGAGGATTTTTCTCAACACCTCCACTTTCCGAACACCAGACGAAAAACAATGACAACTCTGTTTGTCTCCACATAGAGCGCAGGAAAGCCACCGGACAGGAAAACCGTTGGCTAATCATAACACAGCAGTACACAATTATTGTTTAGGGAAGCACTCTAGAAAGAATGTTTTCTGTCTCTGAAGAAATTTCGAATCCAAACTAAATGATATAAATCCTTCGCCCAACAGTTTCGATCAGTAAATCTCAACCTGATCCCGGAAAATCCTTAACTGAATCGACACGGCCCGTTGTGTAAGATGGCGTTCTTCAGCAGCCTGTATGAGCGACTTTCAGAAAAATCTGCAACCAATTAAATTCATAATTTTTTTTTATACATTATATTAATTTTATATATTTTCATTTATATTTCAGATCATACACCTTTGCACCGCATTAAAAAACTAATTACATGACAAGAATTACAGTTGCAAAAGGTGATGGCATTGGTCCAGAAATCATGGATGCCACAGTGAAAATCATTCAGGCCGCAGGCGCACAAATCGAAATTGACGAAATCGAGGTTGGTGAAAAGGTCTACTTATCCGGTAATACCTCAGGTATTGCACCTGAATCATGGGATATTATCCGAAGGAACAAAGTATTTCTGAAAGCTCCAATCACCACCCCACAGGGAGGAGGATACAAAAGTTTAAATGTGACCACGCGGAAATTTCTTGGTCTCTATTCGAACGTAAGACCGTGTACCAGTCTTCACCCCTTTGTCAGCACCAAACATCCGGTAATGGATGTGGTGATTGTTAGGGAAAATGAAGAAGACCTCTATGCAGGTATCGAGCACCAGCAAACGGATGAAGTTGTGCAATGTCTCAAGCTTATCAGCCGACCGGGTTGCGAAAAAATCATCCGGTATGCTTTTGAATATGCCAAACAACAGAACCGAAAAAAGGTAACCTGCTTCTCCAAAGACAACATCATGAAGCAAACCGACGGACTGTTTCATCAGGTCTTTGATGAAATCGCGAAAGAGTATCCGGAAATTGAAAACGAACACTGGATCGTAGACATTGGTGCTGCGAAGCTTGCAGACACTCCGGAAGCCTTTGATGTGATCGTGATGCAGAATCTTTATGGCGATATACTCAGCGATGTTGCTGCTCAGATAACCGGATCAGTTGGTCTTGCCGGATCTGCCAACATCGGGGAAGAGTGCGCTATGTTCGAAGCGATCCACGGTTCAGCTCCGAGAAGGGCCGGACAAAATATCGCCAATCCTTCCGGATTACTTCAAGGAGCAGTAATGATGTTGAACCACATTGGCCAGACCGCTGTTGCCGAAAAAGTGCAGAACGCATGGCTGAGGACTCTTGAAGAAGGCATACATACATATGATGTTTTCAAGGAAGGTGTAAGCAAAAAGAAAGTTGGCACAAATGAATTTGCTGATGCAGTTATTGCCAATCTAGGCAAAGCGCCTTCAATTCTGAAACCGGTTTCTTATGCGAACAGTACATCGCTCAACCTTCCAAAATACAAGCGTAAACCAGCGACCAAAAAGGAGTTGGTAGGTGTAGATTTATTTGTACACTGGAATGGATTGGATCCAAATGAATTGGCACAAAAGATCAAAGAGATTGAAAGCAATGGTGTGAAGCTTTCAATGATCACCAACAGAGGTATCAAAGTTTGGCCAGATGGATTCAGCGAAACTTTCTGCACAGACCACTGGAGATGCCGTTTTAAGCCTGCAGATGGTGTGCAATTGGATCATACCAAGATCATCAGCCTGCTGCAGAATGCCATTGATAAGAACATCGATACAATCAAAACTGAAAACCTGTACAACTTTGATGGCAGACCAGCATTTTCACTGGGTCAGGGACAATAATTAGAAACTCATGGAAATACATCTCTTACAGGGAGAGTTTAACCCCAAAGACGCTATTGAACTTGTAACCAAAATGACAAATGTCAAAATCAAGTTCCATGAAAGTAAAATTTCTGAAAACAGCACGGAGGAAGACATCAAATACCGGGAGACCAGAATCAAAAAGTTGCAGAAAGAACTTTATGATTTCAGAAAGAGTATTGATGAAAAAGTGAAGCGCATAGAACTCAATGCGACAGTCACCATTGAAAGTAAATAGAATTTCACCCGGCCTTTCCAAATTCCTGCTACGGTTTTTGGAAAGGCCACTTGGTGAAATGACATCTATCCCTAAACCCTTTGCATCGGCTCAACTCTGTCTTTGCAATCAACATTTCGTATCACCCTTATCGCTCCATCAAACCCGAATTCAGGTTAAATCATGTTCAAAGGAAGAAAACTTCTGATAGCAACCAAACACAAAAAGGAGAGGGTAATTGCACCGATTCTGGAGAGTGAGCTGGGGGTAGAATGTTTTACTCTAGATGATTTTGATACAGATGAACTGGGAACTTTTAGTGGTGAAGTTGAAAGGCTTGACGATGCGCTCACAACAGCCCGGAAAAAATGCACCCGGGCAATGGCACTGGCGAATTGTGATATGGCTGTAGCCAGCGAAGGTTCATTCGGGCCGCACCCTTCCCTTTTCTTCGCTTCAGCCAATGAAGAGCTTCTGATTTTTATCGATCAGAAAAACAATCTGGAAGTCATTGCAAAATCATTGAGCACTGAAACAAACTTTGCCGGGGCCGAGGTAAAAACAAAATCTGAGCTTTTCGATTTTGCGCAACATGCACTCTTTCCTTCTCATGGACTCATTCTAAAAAATGATGCAGATAATTTCACCGATTCGCAGAAAGGCATCACCGATATAGAAAGTTTAAACGCGACATTCCATAGTTTTTTAGAACAATATGGTAAGGTATATGTGGAAACCGATATGAGGGCGATGTACAATCCCCGCCGCATGAAAGTCATTCAAGACACCACCATCAAACTGTCTGAAAAACTAAAATCAGCATGCCCACAATGCAATTGTCCCGGTTTTTCAGTAACCCGAGTCGTACCGGGACTACCATGCAATCTTTGCAACTTTCCTACCCGCTCAACTTTGAGTTTTATGTCAAGCTGCCAACGCTGCGGATTTGAATCAATGCAAAAGTTTCCTCACGGCAAACAAACAGAAGATCCTATGCATTGCGATCTTTGTAATCCATAAACCCTCATCGAAGATGAATTTTGACCTTCTGCTCGAAAATCTTTCCAATCCTGCCCTGCTGTTTTTTGTTCTGGGCTTGTTGGCAGTGTATCTGAAGAGCGATCTGGAAATACCATCCAATTCATCCAAATTTATTTCACTGTACCTCTTATTCGCCATCGGATTCAAAGGTGGTCAGGAGTTATCACATGAAGCGTTCACAACCGAAATCGCCTGGTCGATGCTTTTTGGCATTTTCATATCCGCTGCGATACCTCTTTACACTTTCTTTATACTTAAAAGAAGGCTTAATGTTTTTGATGCCGGTGCCATAGCTGCTACCTATGGTTCAGTAAGCGCGGTAACTTTTGTAACAGCAGTTTCCTACCTCGAAGCTCATCAGTTGACATTGCATGGATATATGGTCGCAATCATGGCATTGATGGAGTCACCAGCAATCATCGTCGGGCTTGTTCTCATTTCCGTATTCAATACCGATGCCAATGAAGTTATTAAAAAACGTCAAGCTATCAAACATTCTTTCACCAATGGTAGTGTGCTGCTCATTCTGGGAAGCTTACTCATTGGGCTGCTCGCAAATGCAAAACAGGCTGAAGGAATCAAGCCTTTTACCAACGATTTGTTCAAAGGTTTTCTGGCTATTTTCCTACTCGATATGGGAATTTCCAGCGGACGAAAACTCAAAGATTTTTTTTCTCATGGATGGTTCCCGATACTATTTGCCATTGCAGTTCCTCTGATCAACGGCTGTGCCGTAGCTCTTCTCAGCAGGTTTGTCACTGCCGACATCACCAACCGATTTATGTTCGCAGTGCTCGCTGCAAGCGCTTCCTATATCGCGGTTCCCGCTGCCATGAAAATCTCGGCACCAAAAGCCAATCCGGGAATCTTCCTACCCATGGCATTAGCCATTACATTTCCCGTCAACATCACCGTCGGTCTTCCTATCTATTACTCCATCGTGCAGCCATAAAAGCGATCACAACCCGGACTTGAGCATATCTAAAAACAAAATGAGCCTGGCGCCGGCAAGCACACAAAGTGTCAATTTGTGAGATGCAAAGGATCGATCATCCGGCATCACTCCGCAATTATCTATTCAGACCATGTGATTCGAATCTGATTCTAATGCTTATTGAAAGGGCATTCTAAGCCATGTTGCCAACCGATTGCCTCAAACGAAAAACGATAAAAGTGTAACTTTCAGACAAATAACTGTTGGGAATTCTCAAATCGGAAGTATATTTGCCGCCCTATTTTGAATTAACACATTAATTATCAATATAAATACTTAGGAAAATGACAAAGGCGGATATTGTGACTGAGATTTCCAACAAGACTGGAATTGACCGCAATGATGTATTGGCGATCGTGGAAGGTTTTATGACCACCGTGAAGAATGCCATGGAAAACGGTGAAAATGTTTACCTCCGTGGATTCGGAAGTTTCATCGTGAAAAAGCGCGCTGAAAAACTTGGACGCAACATTTTGGCAAAAACGAGCGTGGTAATACCTGCTCATTACATACCAGCTTTCAAACCAGCCAAAGAATTTATGGATGATGTGAAAGCAAAAGTGAAAGTGGCAGAACATGCCTAAGCATACGCGGGCTCTCATTATTCTGACAGCCCTGTCAGTTGGACTGATCGTTCTTTTTTTAAGATTACCTAAACAGCCCGCATCTGCTAAAAAAGAGGTGGTCGTAATGGATGCGGATTCACTCAAACTTCAACAGGCCATTGACCTGGTGAATGGTGAAAATCCGATGGCCGGTATTGCCATGTTGCGTGAAATGATCCAGCAAGACAGCACCAACGTGGATGCACAATATCAGCTCGGACTCTTTTCGGTGAAAAGCGGTCAGATCGACAAAGCTGTGAATAGGTTTAAAAAAGTAATCGCCCTGCGACCTGATGATATCCGTTATCAGGTTGAAGTAGGATATCAGTACATGGTGATGGATAGTGCACAACTTGCACTGCCCTGTTTTTTGAGGAGTCTCCAGTTGGACTCAACAGACAACAATTCACTGTTTTTTTCGGCACAAGCCTATGAAAGATTAGGTCAATATGCTGACGCGAAACTCAACTATGAAACACTTTTGAGACATAACAACGACACAGTTGTTGTTGCGAAAGTGAATGAGTTTATAGAAATTTTAAATAAAAAATTAATCCCGTAGTACAATGCCTTGCGGTAAAAAAAGAAAGCGCCATAAGATGGCCACACACACGAGAAAAAAACGTCTCAGAAAGAATCGTCATAAGAAGAAAGTGCGCTAGGCATTTCTTCGGTGATGGTCATGTCTCGCTTTTGGGCGATGCATGACCATCTGACCTGCCTTGCAGGTGAATAAGCCTATTCGCCTGAATTTCTGTTTCCATATATACCCCTGAATTTTGACAGGCAACATCGAGCTGGTTATCAATGCCACCCAAACGGGTGTGGACATTGCTCTGCTAAAAGAAAAAGTACTTATTGAACTCCACCGCGAACAGCGTAATCAGGAGTATGCAGTAGGTGACATCTATCTTGGCAGGGTTAAAAAGATATTGCCGCATCTCAATGCCTGTTTCGTAGATGTCGGTTACAGCAAAGATGCATTCCTGCATTATCTGGATTTAGGACCCCAATTCGCCTCACTGAACACTTTTGCCAGAAGGACTCTTGCAGGCGAACAGAAAACTTCCGATCTCATGAATTTTCCGGGACAACCGGACATCAACAAAGACGGAAAG
>JBEIHH010000099.1:0-9345 GCA_040381475.1 Crocinitomicaceae bacterium
ATACCATAATCATTCAGGATTTGTATGCAATCATTGAAATTTCCACTTTACAACTTTTAGGCAGCACAGAAACCTGGACCGTCTCCCGTGCCGGAAAATTGTCTGAAAAGTGAGAAGCATAAATGGCGTTCACTTTTCCGAAGTCGTTCATATCAGCTAGAAATATGGAAGTTTTAATTACATGTGTAAAATTAAGATCTGCTGCTTTCAGGATGGCCGCAAGATTTTGCATCACAAGTGTTGTTTCGGTTTCAATATCCGTCGGGGTGTAAATCTGAGTCTTCGGATCAATTGCGATTTGACCACTGATAAAAAGCATACTTCCTGCCATGACAGCCTGGCTGTATGGTCCTATAGGAGCTGGTGCATCAGAAGAAACAACAATCTTTTTCATAGAAATCTTTGCGCTAAAGTAATCAATGCTTCATTCTTTCAGCATTGATGTCCGATGTTCCTGTCCCACGGCCTGTTCACATTCATTGGCAAAAAACTTTGGAGAAGGGAAATGTTCACGAAAACTGTCCACTATTTTTGACACCCTACGAAACACGAATGAAATCACGATTTTCAGCAGGAAAAATATTTTTTACATCATCTCTGGTCATCGTTGCCATGATAACGGCTTCTTTTTGTTTGCCTCCTTCTTATAAAGTGGCTGTGATGAAATATAAAGGGGGAGGTGATTATTACGCCAATCCGACAGCGGTTCCAAATCTGGTGAAATACGTGAATAGGAATCTGTCAATGAATATTGATGTAGAAGTTCCCTTTATTGATGCCGGAAGTCCGGAAATAGTTAATTATCCTTTTGTCCACATGACCGGCCATGGAAATGTTGTTTTTTCGTCAGACGATGCATCCAATCTGAGAAAATATCTGATTGCCGGAGGATTTCTGCACATTTCCGACAATTACGGCATGGACAAGTTCATCCGCAAAGAATTGAAAAAGGTATTTCCTGAACTGGAGTTGCTGGAATTGCCTTTTAGTCATCCCATTTACCATCAATCTTACGATTTCAATAACGGATTGCCCAAAATCCACGAGCACGATAAGAAGGCTCCGCAGGGCCTCGGCTTAATCTGGGAAGGAAGGCTTGTTTGCTTCTATGATTTCGAGTGTGACCTTGGTGATGGTTGGGAAGATTACGAAGTGCATAAGGATTCGGAGGAAGCCCGCACAAAGGCTTTGAAAATGGGAGCGAACATTTTACAGTTTGCTTTGATGGGTGGAGAGAATGACTGAAGATTCTGGTTTTTTTGATTTCGGTGAAATGAAATCGTTTCTGGATGAAAAAGCCGATGCATTCAATACATCAGTTTTCATTGATGACGATCCGGTTTCAATTCCACATCAATTCACCGACCGCAGAGATATAGAGATTGCAGCTTTTCTCACGGCTTCAATAGCATGGGGCAATCGCAAATCCATCCTCAAGAGCGCTGACAAGATGATGTCACTGCTTGACCGACGTCCATATGATTTTGTATCGGGATACAAGCCCTCAGACTTAAAACCACTTTCAAAGTTCGTTCATCGAACTTTCAACGGTCAGGATTTTGTCTCATTCATCAAATGTCTTTCCGCTTTGTACCAACAAAAGAGAAGTCTTGAAGATTACTTTGTACTCGAACATAGCAAAGGTTTGGGAATGGCTGATTCTATTCATCAATTCAGAAACAGTTTTTTTTCGGCTCCACATTTGAAGAGAACTGAAAAGCACATATCAGATCCTTCGACCGGTTCGGCAGCCAAGCGGATCAATATGTTTCTGCGATGGATGGTGCGTAAAGACAATAGGGGAGTGGACTTTGGTTTGTGGGATAAGATTTCGCCCGGACAGTTATCTATTCCGCTTGATGTGCATTCAGGTAATGTCGCACGCAAATTAGGCTTGCTGCAGCGCAAACAAAATGATCAAAAAGCCGTTTCCGAGCTGGATGATATTCTTCGGCGTTTTGATCCTGTTGACCCCGTGAAGTACGATTTTGCTCTCTTTGGCCTTGGAGCCATTGAGCGTTTTTAAATCAAACTACGGAACAGCTTTTATTAATCGAATCAAAGGGTATAGGCATTCTCTGTGATAACTTTCTGTGCAACGACTCTTCGAGATTCCTTAATGTTGAAAGGCTCAACTTTTGTAAATCTTCTCAGACCCATCAGCATCATGCGAAGCTCATCACCTTCAGCGAATGAAAGCAACGCTTCTTTTCCACATTTGGAAATGATCTCAGAGGTATCGAAAATGTAGCACTTCATTATTTGTTGTTGTATTGCAGTTGCTTCTTCACCCTGCATTCCCGTAAGTTTTTCGACACGGAGCAGCAGAGACTCTGAAACATAGGTTTGCATAATCATGTCCGCAATATTCATCAGGATCTCTTGTTCTTTGTCTAGTTGCATCATGAGTTTCTGAACTGCAGCTCCGGCTATCATCAGAATAGCTTTCTTGAAATTGCTTACGTATTTGTGGTACTGACCGAAGCCTTGAATATCCGCTGAATCGAAATCGGGAATAGACATTAATTCGCCTGCAACTTTCATTGCAGGAGTCATGAGGTCGAGCTCACCTTTCATGGCTTTTTTCAGAATCATATCAACCGTAAGAAGTCTGTTGATTTCATTCGTGCCTTCAAATATTCTGTTGATACGTGAGTCACGATATGCCCTTTCAACACGAGTTTCTGCGCTGTAGCCCATACCACCGTGAATTTGAACCGATTCATCTACAGTGAAATCGAGTACCTCGGAGCCTACGACTTTTGCGATGGCGCATTCAGGTGCGAAAGAAGCAATGCCCTTGAGCACGGCCTCCCCTTTGTTCATGCCGCTCGCGCTCAGCGCTGCGATCGCATCATCAATGTTCTGCGAAGCTCTGTAAATAGCACTTTCTACAGCATAAATTTTTATAGCCATCTGAGCAATTTTATTTCTGATCGCTCCGTACTTCGCAATCGGGCGTCCGAATTGCTGTCGCTCATTGGCATAATGAATGGCATCGGTCAAGGCGTCTTTCGAACCGCCAAGTACACCACCCCCTAATTTGATACGTCCAATGTTGAGGATATTCACAGCGATCTTAAATCCATTGCCGCGTTCGCTGAGTAAATTCTCTACCGGCACTTTCACATTGTTGAAGAAAACCTGCCTTGTGGATGATCCTTTAATCCCCATCTTTTTTTCTTCGGGATTAAAAGAAATGCCCTCCATGTCACGGGTAAGAATAAATGCAGAAAGATTTTCGTCATTGTCGATTTTAGCAAATACCGTAAATACATGTGCAAATCCACCATTGGTAATCCACATTTTCTGACCATTCAAAACATAGTGTTTACCATCTTCAGAGATGACAGCTTTTGTTTTACCACTGTTGGCATCCGATCCGCTACCTGGTTCTGTAAGGCAATAACAGCCTTTCCATTCGCCACTCATTAATTTTGGAATATACTTTTGCTTTTGGGCCTCGGTGCCGTAATAAAGAATTGGTAAAGTTCCGATTCCTGTTTGTGCACCGTAAGCCACGCTGAAAGCATGACCTGCTCCAAGCGCTTCGGTAACGAGCATTGATGTTTTGAAGTCCATTCCCAGACCGCCATATTCTTCAGGAACTGAAATGCCGAGCAGACCCAACTCAGCAGCTTTATCTATGATCGAAACCATCAATCCTTCTTCCTGATGGTCAATCGCATCAAGCTTAGGAGTGATTTCCTGAGCGACAAAGTCCACACAGGTTTTTTTTATCATGTGTTGTTCTTCGTTGAACTCTTCAGGAATAAAAATATCCTGTGCTTTGGTTTCGCGAATCAGGAATTCACCTCCTGTAATTGGTCGGCTATCGTTATTGGTAGTCATCGAAATTTGTACTTATTATTTTTTTGTATCAGTTGAGAAGTTCGAATACGCCTGCTGCGCCCTGGCCGGTGCCGACGCACATGGTTACAACGCCATACTTCTGTTTGCGTCTCCGTAATTCATTCAGAAGTTGAACTGTCAGTTTGGCTCCTGTGCATCCCAGCGGATGCCCGAGTGCAATTGCGCCGCCATTCACATTTATTTTTTGAGAATCAAGTCCCAGCTCTCTTATGACAGCCAGTGATTGTGAAGCAAAAGCCTCATTCAGTTCAAAAAGGTCTATATCAGATTGCTTCATTCCTGCCTTCGACAAGGCGCCCGGTATTGCGTAGATCGGTCCGACACCCATAATACGCGGAGCAAGCGCCGCCACATGATAGGAGCGGAGTTGCGCAACCGGTTTGACGTTGAGTTCTTTGAGCATGCGCTCACTTACTATCATCACAAACGCTGCTCCATCTGAAGTCTGCGATGAATTGCCAGCAGTCACTGAGCCTCGCGCATCAAACACCGGTTTAAGTTTTGCAAGTGCTTCTTGAGAAGTGTCTTTACGCGCGCCTTCGTCCGTGTCGACAACATATTTTTTTTCCTGACGCTTTTCGTTTTTATCCAGGAAGATTTCCTTCACTTCGATAGCCGCAATTTCATCTTTCCAAATCCCGGTCTCAATGGCCCGAACGGCTTTCTGGTGTGATTCGAAAGCAAACAGGTCCTGATCCTCTCTCGAAATTTTATAATCGTTCGCAACAGCTTCTGCTGTGAGTCCCATTCCCCAATACCAGTCTGGATGTTTCTTCGCAACGGTTGCATTTGGCACAATTCGCCAGCCGCCGAATGGAATTGGCGACATAGTTTCAACTCCGCCTGCTATGATACAATCAGCCATACCGGAATGAATTTTCGCAGAAGCGATAGCAATTGTTTCAAGTCCGCTCGAACAGTATCGGTTAACTGTCATGCCCGGTACTTTGTCCGTATCCAATCCCATGAGTGAAATCATGCGGCCAATGTTGAGTCCTTGCTCAGCCTCAGGTGTGGCATTGCCAACAATGACATCATCAATTCTGTTTTTGTCTAGTTGAGGGAAGTCAGTCATGAGTTTCCGGACGACAGCGGCTCCGAGGTCATCGGGTCGCATGAAACGGAATAAACCACGAGGTGCTTTTCCTACTGCTGTTCTATATCCTGCTATGATGTATGCGTTCATTGTTGTTAGATTAATCAGTTACGTAAAATTTTTCCTGTGGTGACAAGAGATTGCATTCTTTCCAGTGTTTTGCGCTGGGTGCATAACTCAAGAAATGCTTTTCTTTCAAGATCAAGCAGGTATTGCTCGCTCACTTGTGTAGCCTGGCTGAGATCACCACCTGCAAGCACAAATCCTAGTTTTTCAGAAATGTGTTGATCGTGTTCGCTGATGTAATTACCACTTTTCATCGAGTTCGCCCCTACGTAGACAATACCCAATGCCTCTTGTCCCAGAACGGTGATATCTCTCCGCATCGGTGGTTGGGTATATCCTGCATCGGCAAGTTCAAGACAAGCTTCCTTGGCGCGTGCCAACTGTAACTCACGACTCACCACTACTTCATCGATACCTTGTCTGAGATATCCAAGATCGAAAGCCTCATGAGCTGAAGTTGATACTTTGGCCTGACCAACTGTGAGGAAACGGTTGCGGAATGAGTTCAATTTTATATCACCATCTCGGAATTCATCGCTGCAGCGCAAAGCAAATTCTTTTGTACCACCGCCACCAGGTATAACACCAACACCGAATTCAACCAATCCCATGTACAGTTCGGCATGCGCAACCACTTTGTCAACATGCAGGTTGATTTCACATCCCCCTCCCAAAGTTAGATTGTGCGGTGCACCAACAACAGGAATAGATGAGTGACGCATACGCATGACTGTGCTCTGGAAAATGCGAATAGCAATATCAAGCTCTTCATATTCCTGTTCGGCTGCGAACATGAAGATCATTCCTACGTTGGCACCTGCTGAGAAATTCTCACCGTCATTGTACAATACAAGTCCACGATAATCTTTCTCGGCCATGTCAATGGCTTTGTTCAGACCTGCGAGCACCTCACTTCCGATGGTATTCATCTTGGTATTCCAGCTACAACAAAGTATGCCGTCACCAAGATGACGAATTGTGCATGCTGAATTTTTCCATACTACGGAAGATTCGGGTAGCTGTGAAAGGACAATCTGTTTTTCCGGTGATGGAAAAGGTTGATAGCTGCGCGACGTAATGTCGTAAAAATATTTTTTACCGTTCTCAATTTTATAAAATGCCTTGATTCCGGATTCAATCATTTCTTTAATCCATTCCGAAACTTTTCTTCCGATGGCTTCTGCATCTTTCATTCCCTGCTCAATACCAATGGTGTCCCATACTTCAAATGGCCCAAGTTGCCATCCAAATCCGGCTTTCATGGCTTCATCTATACTGAAGACATTATCGCTGATTTCAGGAATTCTATTGCTCACATATGAAAACAAACCGGCGAATGACTTTTTGTAAAACTCGCCGGCTTTATCCTTGCCATTATAAAGCATCGGCATTCGTTGTTGCAGATTATCAATTGGCTTGGTCGCCTCCAGGGTAGTGAATTTTACTTTTTGCTGAGATCTGTATTCAAGCGTGTTCAGATCAAGGGCAAGTATTTCGGTTTCTCCTTTGGCGTTTTTGGTTTTCTTATAAAATCCTTGTTTGGATTTGTCTCCAAACCATTTGTTGTCGGATAAATGTTGAATGTATTTGGTTGATGAGAATACGCCTTTTGCCTCATCGTTCGGACAGTTTTGTGCCACGCCATTCGCAACATGAATCAATGTATCGAGTCCTACCACATCACAGGTTCTGAATGTGGCACTTTTCGGACGACCAAGAACCGGGCCGGTGAGTTTGTCCACTTCCTCTACACTGAGTCCCATTTCATCAACGAGATGAAAGAGCGCCTGAATGCTATATACCCCAATGCGATTTGCTATGAATGCCGGTGTGTCTTTACAATGAACAACCGCTTTTCCTAAAAATCGCTGGCCGTAATCATGAAGAAATTCGATTACTTCAGGTTTGGTTGAAGGTGATGGTATAATCTCTAGTAATTTGAGATATCTGGGAGGATTGAAAAAGTGCGTACCGCAGAAGTTATTCCGAAAATCTTCACTGCGACCTTCCAGGAGCATGTGAATGGGTATGCCTGATGTGTTGGTTGTAATCAGACTTCCGGGTTTGCGGTGTGATTCAATTTTGGAATACACACTCTGCTTTATATCAAGTCGCTCGGTAACCGCTTCAATCACCCAGTCACAATCACTGATCAGGCTGAGGTTGTCATCCAGGTTTCCAGTTTTGATTCGGCTCGCAAAAGATTTTTTATAAATAGGAGAAGGATTTGATTTTAGGGCGGTGTCCAGTGCTTCGTTCACTATTCTGTTTCGCACCGCTGAATCTTGAAGTGATTTTCCGGAAGCCTTTTCTTTTTCATTCAAATCGAAGGGCACAATATCAAGCAGGATCACTTCCAGTCCTATGTTGGCAAAGTGACAGGCTATGCGTGATCCCATGACACCACTGCCGATCACAGCAGCCTTTTTTATGGTTCTTTTCATTTGCTTGTTTTTTGAATTCTGATGGGCTGTTTTTTATCGAATGGATGACTCTCCAGAATCTGATTGATGTCGCGCATTACATCAAAAAATGTATTGAGTTTTTCTGAAGGAATATTTTTTCTAACGGTCTCATTGAAATTGATCACCACCTTTTTTGAAACCTCTCTCATTTGTTGCCCCTTCGTCGTGAGCATGATTTTTACAATACGCTTGTCAGTGGCATCTTGTTTCCGACGTATCAGTTTATTTTCTTCCATACTTTTCAAAACTCTTGAAAGACTTGTAGGCTCCATGCCCATGCGGGGACCAAGCCGGGTGCTTGGTGTTCCGTCTTTGTCGATATTGAGTAATACATATCCAATAGACATTGTGCCACCATTTTTGGATGCCTCAATGTTGTAGGCTTTTGAAATTTTTGCCCAAGCCCAGCGAATGTGAAAGTCAATTGTTTCTTCAGGCTTCATAAAGTTGTTTACTTATTCGAGGGCAAGCTAATTTTAATTTACTTCCCGATGTAATATTCTGCTACGAATAAACGAAAAAAATGTTATGCATGCATATTAAATTTGCATTATTTTACAATTGGTCAGGTCAAAAGGCTCGGGTTCATTTTCAGTAATTAAAACTCACTTCTTTCAGGTCATAATTGAGAATGGATCCGTCTTCATGTTCCAGCCGAAGTTTCCCTGTTGAATCCACGCCTCTGCAAACTGCTGAGAATTCGTTATTTCCTGTGTTGTAGGAAGCCCTGCTATCCAGCATAAACAAATGCTCTCTGTACGATGAGGCGATTTCTGAATATCGGCCGGACTTCAGTTTCAGGTAATACTTTTCCAATTCCGATGAAAGTTTTTCAAGGCACTCCCCGCGATCCCAGATTGCTCCGGTTATATTTCTCACAGAAATGGCTTTTTTTGAATCAAATTCTTTCTGGTTGAGATTTAGGCCAATTCCTATGATGGCATGTGACATTCTTCCTTCGCTCCAAGCCGTTTCGAGAAGCACTCCAGCGATTTTTTTGTTTTTCACAACAATATCGTTTGGCCATTTGATGAACACATCGGTTTTCAAATGGTTTTCCAATGTGTTGTGCAGGGCAAGCGCAACTATCTGAATCAGGAAGAAATTGTCTTCAGATCGAAGGAAGTGGGGATAGAGAATGAAACTGCAAAGCAAGTTATCACCGTCATTGCTTTCCCATGACGCATAGCGCTGACCTCGACCCTCGGTTTGAAACTGTGCCGTAATGACAGTGCCTTCAGGCGGGGGTGACAGTTTTATGAGATTGGCAGCATAGTTGTTGGTTGAATCAACTGATTCCAGAGAAATGACTGCGCGATTGCGAAAAAGCATGATGCAAATAAAGAATATACGCGAGTTCGCCGGAAACACCGGCGACAGAAAATATTCTACTGCAGAATTGTCAGCAAGTCGGGTTGAGGTAAATTTGCGGTGATTGTGACCAAACAGAAAACAACAAGAAAGAAAAAAACCACTGATGAAACTTCGGCTTTGCTGGATGCGGTGGTATTTGGAATGCAGGAGGTAAAGGGAAACGATATCGTTGTTCTGGATTTGCGTATGTTGACGCATGCCATGGCAGATTACTTTGTGATATGTCATGGAAATAGCAATACACAGGTTCAGGCTTTGGCAGATTCTGTTGAACGTGAAGTTTTAAAGCTCGCAGGTGAAAAACCACTTCACATGGAGGGAAACCGAAATGGTAAATGGATTTTGATGGATTATATCAACATTGTAGTTCATATCTTCGATCCTGAAGCTCGAAACTTCTACGATCTTGAAGGTTTGTGGGCCGACGGAGAAATAAAACGCATACCTAGTTACTACTAAATATGTCAGGAG
>JBEIHH010000100.1:0-9250 GCA_040381475.1 Crocinitomicaceae bacterium
CCAAAACACCCGTAATTTTTGAATTTCACGAGGTTGAACTTTAGGGCAAGTTTGAGAGTGAGAGCGGGTGTTGGCGCACCCACTCTGTCACACTCGCTCTGTTTTTGTAGCCCCGACGGGAATCGAACCCATATCAAAAGTTTAGGAAACTTCTATTCTATCCATTGAACTACGGGGCCTTTACTACCGTTGAATCGTCAAGGGGTGCAAAAATAATGTTTTCAGTCTTTGGAAGCCCGGCTGTGATGGCACTGATCAGGCAAATTTTTGCTATAAACACAGTTGCTTTTATAACTTATTTTTATCATTATGCGTATTCACGCCTGTTAGTCGAAAATTACATTTTTGATTAGTTGAGTAATGAATTATAAAACACCACCCAAAAATTCAAGATAAAATGCTAAAAAATAATGCTTTAATGCTTGTTGTTGCCATCATGTTCTTTGGCATGTTCATGGCTTCCTGTGGCACAAGTAATGAAAATCAGACTACCCAGCCGCCGGTGAAAACCGAATTGGATTCGGCAGAAACCGCAAGACTGAAGGAATTGGAAAAAATATTCTTCAGTATTCCGTCACCGGTTGAGATGGCTTCGCTCATCAAAGAGAAAGGCTATGTATTTGAAGTTAGCCAGCTGAATGCAACGGAAAACGTGGATAAATACACAGGAGAGGCTCGTCAGGCAATTAATCTGGGTATTTATGGTGCCGATTTGAGCTATTCTGCGATGTTCGAACAAAAGCAGGTTACCATGGAGTATTTCGCGGCCGCCCAAAAGCTAGCCAAGCAAATGGGTGTAGATGGGGCCCTCACAAGCGATTTACTCGAGCGTCTGGATGCAAATCAGGAAAGTCGCGACTCCTTGCTCAAGATTGTTTCTGAGGCATACATGGATCTTAACGGTTATCTGAAGGAAAATCAGCGTATCGAGGTGTCGGCTTTGGTTATCGCCGGTGGTTGGCTTGAAGCGCTTTATCTTTCATCAATATACGCTGCAGATGGTAATCAGGACCTGCGTACCAGAATCGCAGAACAGAAATATTCTCTCAATGATCTCGTGAATTATTTCGATAAGTTCGGAGACAAAGAAACACTGCGCGAAATGAAGTCTGATCTCCTTGCTCTCAAGGAAATATATAATGGCGCTCAGGAGCAGAAAGGCAAAACCACTGTATCTGCTGATTCCAAAGGTGCACGTGTCATAGGAAGCACTGCCGGTGTTACCATTGATGACGCTACCCTGAAAGCAATTGCAACAAAATCTGCTGAATTCCGTAAAAAGTACACATCGTTCTAAAAACCATCCAAATTGACGAATATGAAAATCTTTAGAATACTTCTGCCCCTGGTTCTTTTGATGCCTTTGATGAGCGACGCACAGTGCCGCGCCTTCACCAAGAACCAATGTCTTCCTTTGCTGGAAGGTTACGTCCAGAACGATAACTACAACTCGGCCATGCTGGTTCCAGGTGATGATGCTGAATTACTCATGACCTTTTATGGTGGCAAAGAGTATAGACTAGTTGTATGTGCACACCCGACTTTGGGAAGTGTTGACTTTGAAATTACGGACACCGGAGGAGAGTCAATCTTCAAGGGAAATACCGCTGCAACCTCAACCTTTGATTTCAAAATGGCAACTACACAGCAGCTGATTGTGAAGTTGAACGTGCCGGATCAAAGCGGAGCCGTGATTGCCCACGAGGGCTGTGTTTCGGTAATGGCCGGTTCCAAAGAATTGAATTGATAGTAACATATACGTTGAAACGCCCTGCAAACGCGGGGCGTTTTTGTATTTACCCCACGATGAATTGAAATAATTGAGGAGTTTTTCCTACAAACTTCTCTTTCATGGTGCATAGAATTCTTTCTTTTCGAGTTTTTTATACTTTAAGGCAAACTTCCGGGGCTTCCGGATTGTCTTAAATACAGATAACACCATTTCACGCATTTCACGGGAAGTATCATCGTTCTTGCCGTATTTTCGTTACTCCCTTTGATGAAGGCCTTGAGAAAGATATTGTTGTTGATTTCTGCGCTGATGACTTCAGTGGCGCTCCTGGCTACGCACAATCGCGCCGGTGAAATCACCTATGAGCATATACAGGGATTTACCTACCGCATCAGAGTCACTACCTATACAAAACAAAGCGCGATTGCCGACCGCAATTCTCTTAAAATCCGTTGGGGCGATGAAAGCCCTGATGTTGATGAAGAAGATCTGGATAGCCTTTTCCGAACGGCGCAGATTCTAAACGTTGGTAATGATGTGAAACGCAATGAATATGTTGGATTGCATACTTACAGTGGTGCTGGCACATTCCATATTTCAGTTGAGGACCCGAACCGAAACGCGGGCGTTTTGAATATCAACAACGGTGCTCCGGGCACGCCTGAGGCAGAAAAGACATCAACTTCAGTGATGACTGTATTTGCGATCAAATCCACGCTAGTCATCAGACCGGGAAATGATGGGCATAACAATTCGATCAAATTTCTCAATCCACCTATTCAGGATGCCTGCATATTCCAGCCGTGGATTCATAATCCGGTTGCCTATGATTCACTTGAAGGCGATCAGCTGGTGTTCACCCTGGTCTCATGTCTCGGGTCAGGGGCTTTGCCGCTTGATACCTGGGAATCGCCTGTCGACTATACCGATGATCCCAACGACACATTCGAGATGAACCCCCAGACTGGTGATATCATTTGGGAGACTCCGCTGGTCGCCGGAGAGTACAATGTAGCATTTGAAGTGCGGGAATACCGGGATGGGATATTCGTCGGCTCGGTTGAACGCGACATGCAGATTACAGTGGTGAATTGTGCAAACGTACCTCCTGTTATTGCAGAACTACCCGACTATTGTATTACGGCTGGTGATCAATTGCAATTTCAATTGAATTATTCCGATCCAAATGGCCCACAGAATCAAATCTTCGTGGAAGCGCTCGGAGGACCAATGACCGAGGTGGAGAATGTAGCCGAATACAACAATGTCACGCGTTTTTTCTCCTGGGTTCCCCAATGCGAAGAAGTCAGACTTCAGCCTTATTATGTCTCATTCATCGCCACCGATCAGGGCAATATTCCGCTGTCAGATGTCGAGACCGTGCAGATCACAGTTGTGGCTCCGCCGGTAGAAAATCCTGTTGCTGATGCGGTAGGAAATGCGGTTCAGCTCAGTTGGGATCCAACGCCTTGCTTTGGAGCTTTTGATCCTTCAGAACTGGACGATGTGAATTACCTCATTTATCGCCGAAACAATCTGTTCGGTTTTGAACCGGATCCTTGTGAGGTGGGTGTTCCGGAATACACAGGTTACACGTTCATCGGTGAAACTGAAGGTGCATCAACGACAACTTACACCGACAATGAGGTGTTTTTTGGCGGAATCTACTGTTACATGGTAGTTACTGTTTGGCCCGATGGAGCGCTCAGCTATGCGAGCGAAGAGTTTTGTGATACTGTCAACAAGGAGGTTCCGGTTATGACCAAAGTAAGTATTGGTGTTACTGATCTTGCACTTGGTGTCGACACGGTGCATTGGTCCAAACCATCTGATCTGGATACCTTGCTATTCCCGGGTCCTTACACTTACAAATTGTTTTATGGTCAAGGACAAAATGCCTTGAATCAGCAGGTATTTGAAACATCTCCATTTGATTTTCTTTATCAGGGAGACTCAACCTTTGTTCATGAAAACCTGAATACAAAAGAATTCGCACAAAACTACCGCGTTGAAATTCACAACACCCCTCAGGGTTTGATAACCTCATCGTCTGAAGCAGCGTCAGTCTTTCTGGAGCTTACCCCGGGTGATAACAATATGCTTCTCGACATGTCGGCTGATGTGCCCTGGACTAATTATGAATTCAGAATTTATAGAAAAGGTCCGGGCCAAATTGATTTCACACAATTGACAGTGACAACGGAGGAAATGTATCTCGATACAGGACTGACCAACAATCAGCTCTATTGCTATAAAGTCTGGGTAGTTGGATCCTATTTTGCTGATGATGTAACTGATCCTCTCTTCAACTGGAGTCAGGAGATATGTGCTCAACCTTATGATCAAACGCCTCCTTGTCCGCCAATTCTGAGTATTGAAGATGATTGCGGACAGGGCATCAACACACTTACATGGACCAACGTGTTCGGATGCGCAGATGATATTCAGATTTACAATATTTACTATGCACCGGTAATAGGTCAGCCGTTGCAATTGATTGCAACGGTGAATACCGCTGAGGATACAGTGTATGTTTATCAGGATACGGTAGAACCAATCAGCATAGCAGGTTGTTATGCAGTCACTGCACTGGATTCACTGAACCTCTGGCCTGACGGAAATTTTTACAGAAACGAAAGTGCATTTTCAGATACGGTGTGCGTTGACAATTGTCCTGTTTATTTTTTGCCCAATGCTTTTACACCAAATGGAGACGATCTAAATGATCTTTTTGTTCCATTCAAGTACAGATATATTGAAAGCATTGATCTCAAAATTTATAACCGCTGGGGAGGTCTGGTTTTTGAAACAACTGATCCGGATGTTCTTTGGAATGGGTTGAACAAAGATTCGGGTGAAATGTGTACTGATGGTGTTTATTACTATGTTGCAAAAGTGAATGCCATTCGACTCATTGGTATAGAAACGGAAATATTTAATGGCAATATTCAGCTCATGAACGGAAGTAAGCCGCAGAACAGCAATTGATATGTTTTCAGGGATAATAGAACAATTAGGTAGAGTCAGATCGATCCGCAGGGAGAATGAAAATGTGCATTTTGTCTTAGAAGCAGACATGGCCAAAGAATTGAAAATTGACCAAAGCGTTGCTCACAATGGTGTTTGTCTGACGGTGGTCGATGTACTTGATAATGCCTTTCAGGTAACAGCCATTCATGAGACGCTACTCAGAACTAATCTTGGTCTGTTGAACGAAGGCGATGAAGTCAATCTTGAACGCTGTCTTCGGTTGAATGACCGACTTGACGGACACATGGTTCAGGGGCATGTGGATACCACGGCGCTATGCACAGTTGCCGAAGATCAGGCCGGTTCCTGGAAGTTTACTTTTGAATACAAAAGAAATCCTGAGTGGGTAACTGTACCCAAAGGGAGCATTTGTGTTAATGGAATTAGCCTCACCGTTGTTGATTCTGAGTTGTCTGTCTTTTCTGTTTGCATTATTCCTTATACGATGGAGCATACAAATCTTAAAAATCTGAAAACTGGCGATACTGTAAACCTTGAGTTTGACATTATCGGAAAATATGTAATGCGTTATTTAAACATAACAAACAACCAAATGACCGCTGCGAAAAGCCGGATCTAAAGTTATCTTCGCCCACCAATTAGAAATCTGAATGCTTGCTGTTCAACTATTATTAAGCCTTTCCATACTCATCGTTCTGCACGAAGGTGGACACTTTCTTCCCGCAAAACTTTTTAAAACAAGAGTCGAAAAGTTCTATCTGTTTTTCGACCCATACTTTTCTCTGATCAAGAAAAAAATTGGAGAAACAGAATATGGTATCGGATGGCTGCCACTGGGTGGATATGTAAAAATATCCGGCATGGTGGATGAAAGTATGGACAAAGAACAGCTTTCAAAGCCCGCAGAACCTTGGGAATTTCGCGCCAAGCCGGCATGGCAGCGCCTTATTATCATGTTAGGCGGTGTTGTGGTGAATGTCTTCGTAGGCGTTGTTATTTATGCTATGATTCTGTGGAACTACGGGAAGGATGTCGTTCCTGTGGAAGGTGCTACTTATGGAGTGCACTGCGATGCTGTGATGTATCAATATGGGTTTCGCGATGGTGACAAAATATTGGCGTTGGATGGAGTTAGGCCATCAAGCTTCACCGAAATCAACAAAAGACTGCAGTTGGACGATCCGAAGGAAGTCACAGTTGAGCGTTACGGGGAGATTATGAAAATTACGCTACCGGATGATTTTGGTCAGGTATTGTTGGACTCAGGAGTGAAGACTGGTGCCTTCAGTCTGCGCATTCCATTCGTGATTGATAGTGTTTCTCCAGGCATGCCGGCTTCACACGCGGGTATAGTGCGAGGCGATAGCATCGTTGGTATCAATGGATTGTACACACCATACTTCCAGGAAATTGCCCGTGAAATGCGTAATAACAAGAACAAGGTTGTGAGGCTTCACATCATCCGTGATGGTCAAAGAATGGGCATTCCTGTGGGTATCAATAAAGATGGTAGAATGGGAGTAAGTCCATATGCGGCCGATCGATATCTCAAGGTCGATACCCTGAATTATACATTGGCTCAAGCTATACCAGGCGGCGCGAAAGAAGCTTGGGAAACGGTAACCGATTACTCCAGCCAATTGCGATTTCTGTTCTCCAAATCTGGAGCGAAAGAAGTCGGTGGCTTTGTCACATTCGCCAAACTATTTCCACCCGAATGGGACTGGTGGGTATTCTGGGAACGCACTGCTTTGATTTCACTGATCCTTGCTTTCATGAATATTCTTCCAATTCCGGCGCTTGATGGTGGTCATGTCATGTTCCTGTTATGGGAAATGATCACTGGTAAAGCAGTGAGTCAGAAAATTCTTGAACGTTCGCAAATCGTTGGCATGGTTTTACTGCTCGGGTTGATGTTATATGGTAATGGAATGGATATAGTCCGATTGATTACCCGAACATGAAATGATTCCCGGGAAGGTGTCTTCGTCTTACAGACATAGTTTGCACAGGTTGAACTTGACTTTGCTGGCTTGCTTTGTTTGCATCTTCTGTACGACTGCTCAAGAACTCAAGTGGTCACCTTTACAAAAGTTCTCCCGTGATACACGGACATTTGGTTTTGTTGCCTCAGATGAAAACCAGTTCCTTGTAATGGAGGAGAACGCGAAAGAACGGAATATCCGATTTCATAGTTATGGTTTAGATGACCTGAATATTAAATCAACGAATCAATTAAGCTTTGGCGCTTCTTCCGGGAGGAATTTCGAGCACATTATTTTCATGAAGAACCAACTCATGGTTTTTACCAGCGAGTTTTCTAAGGAAAATGAACAATACCAGATATTCTGTACGATGCTCGATATTCATGGTAAAAGTTTGTCTGAGCCTGCTTTGGTTCACTATATCATAGGCGAAAGTCAATCTTCAGCACCGGAATTTGGGGTAGTTGTATCGCCTGACAGCACCAAAATGCTGTTGTATTTCGATCCTCCGCAAGCGAGAAAAAGCACTGAGACAATTGCGTTCAAGTGTTATGATCTGTCACTGGATTTGCTCTGGGAAAAAGAAATGCTTCTTCCTTATACGTCTGATATTGTTCAGGTGCACAGTTTTTTACTCGATAACAGCACCAATGTTTACATGATGAGCGGTGAAAATCCCGAGAAGGACAACCAGCGCTGGCAGAGACCAATGGGTGGCCGTTATGTTGTTTTTTTCTATAATGCAAAGGACAAAAAGCTCAAAGAATACGATGTAAGTCTGAAGGATAAGCAAGTCATCTCTGTCAGGTTTGCTCTTGTTGATAATCAGGATGTAGTGATTTGCGGATACTACTCTAATGATTTTAAGTTCTCAGCAGCGGGAACATTTTTGTTTACCATCAACGCATTTGGTGGTGCTGTTAAAACTGCTACATTCATGCCGTTTTCACAGGATTTTGTGGGCAAGTTGATACAAAAATCGCGAGAGGGCGAAGCGGCACTCCCGGATTTTTATCTTGACAAAATTTTTATTCGCGAAGACAATTCAATATTGGTGATAGGTGAACAATACTATACCAGCGACTACATAATCACTGATCCTACCACAGGCAGACAAACGATAGAATACCGCTTCAATTTCGATGATATCGTCGTAACGAAAATAGATGCGAATGGTAGACATTTATGGAACTCGAAAATTCCGAAACGGCAATACACAACCTCCGATACAGAACATTTTTCTTACCAGTGTTTTGATGATGGCAACAAAACAAGATTTTATTTTAATGATCATCCGGACAACGAGCAAAAACTGAGCGCCATGAATGAAGGCGAAGCATCGCTTTGGTCGGGCGGACGCCAGTCTGTGACAACAATGATTGAGTTGACGGAAGAAGGAAAATTTACCAGAAAGGCCATTATCAAAAACAAAGAGCGCGACGGAGCACTTAGCCCGATGGTAGGTAATATTGACTGCAATACTCCTGAGGTACTGGGCTATAAAGAAGGAAAGGAGTACAGGTTTGTTGTCGTTGAGCATGCCCACTAATATTTTTGGATTGTCGAATTAATCCATACCATTGATCATAAAATCTTCGATTATGAAAAAATTCTTCTCCATTTCACTGACTCTATTTTTTGCCGGTCAGTTATGTTCTCAATCCGTAACGGTGTACGTCACTTATGAGCGGTATTTATCAGGACAGGCTGATGTCTACAGCGAATTGCTGGATGTAAAGGACAATGGCGCAACTATCAAGGTAATGCAGAATGATAAAAAACTGGAGTTGAGTTGCGAACAGATATGGGGATTGACTTATAAGGATGAGTTATTCCGCACGGAACCAAATGAGCATACTTTGATGATGCTCGTCAACAGCGGGAAAATATTTTATTATGAAAATGGAGAATCAAATTTGATGCTCTTGAAGAGTGATGGCGGTAAGGTAAAAATTTCGAGTGGATGGGAAGTGTGTTTATCGCTGGGACTAACTGATCCACTGGTGGTAGTTCCAACTCCCGGCCCGAGTGTTCCTAAGAAACCATGGCTTGAGTTCAAAAAGGCCAATGAGAATCTGGAGCCATTGTTCGATTGCATCAAGGACAAAGATTCTTTGGATAAAATCCGCGAGTGTGTGATAAAATTTGAAGATGGGAAACTGAAGTAGTTTGGCTAAAATGAGCCACACCATCGTTGGATGACATTGATTAAATGCTAACTTTGTATGGCGTAAAAATTCAAACTAATGAAGATATTTTCGATGTTTCTTATTTTGTTCAGCTATGATTTGATTTCTGTTGCGCAAACAGGCAGTTATATTGTCCTCGCGACGAAAGTCTATGATTCATCCGATGGAGTTTATTCCTCTATGGCGGTCAACATAATGTATCCTGACGGTACGATTGAATGGCTTGATTGCAATGAACAAGGCGAATATGATGAGCATTGTTTGAATTTGGCAATTGGCGAGATAGTTAATTTGGAATATGAGCTTGTGAGCACTACTACTTGGACCGTACCTGGCACAAATTTAAAAGTGCA
>JBEIHH010000101.1:0-9242 GCA_040381475.1 Crocinitomicaceae bacterium
CAATGAGTGTCGGAGCTACGTTGTCATTAGATGTGAAAATTCTTGAAGCAGAAGTTGAATTACCGCAATCATCGACAGCAGTCCATGTAATTGTGCGAACGATGTTGCAACCTGAGGTCACATCACTGTAAGTTGAAGTTACAGGAACCGACGCGTCGCAGTTGTCGGAAGCCGATACAGCGAAATTTGAGCCGACGGGCATTGCAGAACAAACAACAGTACTATTAGAAGGTAAGCCAGTTAGGGTAGGCAGGGTATTGTCATTGTAATTAATAGTTTGTTGGCATGTTGTTGAGTATCCGCAACCATCTGTGAATTGATAAGTTCTGACAATGGATCCGTTGCATGTATTTCCGGCAGAGTTATCACTCACCCAAATGGCTGTTCCACCGGGACACGTTTGGTAATTGACAACAACTGAAGATGCATTTGGTGCCGGAATACCTGCAGTGCATTGCAGATTTATTACAGGAGGACAGGTGATTTGGGGCGCGCATGGTGCGCGTTGAACTGAAAGCGGTGTTGATAGAACGAAACATCCGGTAGCCGGGCTTGCGGAAATGTTGTTGACGTTACCACCTATGGTGAGACCACTGATCTGACCGGTTGAGGCTATTCCGTAAATATTGAAAGTGCCTATGCCATAGGTACCTAAATTGAAATCGCCTGAGGTATTGATACCAAGAATCTGACCAGCTTGATTGGTGATGAAATATCTCGGTACATTACCTGGCGCAACACTGGTTATTGAGGTATTTACAATATCCGGAACGCCATCATCCGAACAAAAAATTGGAGGCGTTGATTCAAAAACCAAATTTCCTATTTCGCAATTGTAACTCGAGAAGCTGTCTGCTTTAATGAAAATTCCGGAATCCCAAAGACCATCGGAGATATCTGCAATGGCAAATTTGAAATGATAAGTTTCGCCTGGACTAATAGTTATACCCGCTGATAACGTAGTAGTAAATCCGTCGTAACCTATAGTGGTGCCGGATGTATTATTTACAAATAGGTTTGAGTAGGCCAGTGATTCACATGCGCCTGAGTTACCATTTGATCCGATGGTACCATTGTTAATGGCATTGATTGAAACAGGAAGATTCGTATTCTGAATCACGGCGACATTTTGACCGTTGTAATTCCCTCCCGTTGGATTTGGACCAGTCACGAAGAAGCCGAAAATATCATTGTACTGAGTGCAGACCCATTCGTTGTATTCTTCCGAGGCGAATACATATTGTACAAAGATAAAATTACCTTCACCCACAAAGTCGAATTCCAAAATGCACTGGTCTTTGATAGCATAACTTGACCAAGGAGCAAGGTTGGCATCAGGGGTAAAGTCCGCTTTGTCTCTTGAAGTGTTGCCCGCAGTGTTGGGACCAATGGCGTCGACCGCATTTCCTGTTGTCAGCAGAATACCGTTGCCCAATCCAACATTGGTTGTTCCACCACCAGAGAAAATTCCAGTTCCGCCTGCTGCACTTTGCAGCGTGGCATTGGAGATTGCCACTCCGGGGCCAACGATTTCGTTGACAAGGGCATTGGCAGTAGCTGAAGTGTTAACCACGAGTTGCGCTTTAGATTGCAGTGACGCAATAATCAGATACAGCGGAATGATTGTTTTGAAAAAGTTAGAATAGATAGGTCTCATGTGATATGAGTTGTTTGTTGGCATACAGGGTGTTATTTCTTGATCGATTTCTCGGATGTTTTGCTCTGCAAGTGCTGATTCCATTGCTGCGTGTTCCAGTCAGGATGTTGTGATCTATCCAAAACCAGAATAGCTTTTTTCGTTTCGGTATTTGCTCTGACGAAATAATCGGTTCCTGATTTCGCGCTGAGGAACTCCAACATTTCTGCATCGGTTTGAAATCCCATCTGACTCAGATCGAACTCATAATGAGTGTTGATTGGCTTATCTGTCGGCAGTTGAACAATTCCCTGAGGGCTAAGAGTTGCTGTCGGTCTTGCTTGCGCTGCTGAGCGATATTCGAAAACGGCGATCAGAAGAAATGTGAGAATAAGAATCATCAAACCTTTTATTCTTTTCAGGTTCTGAGAAGATTCAGTTTGGGCAGAGTTATAATACATATTGTTCATCGGGTAAGTGTTTGACCATATTCAATTCATGTTGATTCAGTGCACTGTGAAGATTACCGATGTTGTCTGAAATTCAATCTTTTACAACGCCGGCAGCCCATTTGAACACTTTTTCACAGACGCTTTACGGAACTGGTCTTTGAAAAGTTACAATTGGTCGGATAATTAACAGCGTGATACATAACACCATCAATTCGAAAATGGTCGAAGAGAATTCTTCAAATAGGGCCTAAAAAGAAAAGGCCTCCATAAAGGAGGCCTTTTCAGCAATCTTGTTTTCGATATTTTACTTATTGATGATCAGTCGGCCGATTTCAACGCTTCCACCGTTTTCAACCTGATACATGTAAATACCACTTGACAGACTTCTAACATCCATATTCACTTTGTATTCAATGCCAGCCTCTACAAGCGGATTGTAAGTGTCAAGTAGAAGTTTGCCAGCAACATCCATGATTCGGATTGTAAGTGGAGCTTTTTCTGCAGCTACAAAAGTGAAAATAGTAGACTCGTTAGCTGGATTTGGAGCAATTGCTACTTCCATGTGACTGTCTGCTTCTTTACCTGAGTTGTCAATTGGCACAATGCCGGAATAGTCGTCGTCCAAATTCTCAAATGAAATTGTTTGCGTGCAGACAGACATATTACCAGAGCAATCTGTCGCTGTCCACTGCCTTACAATCTCATAATCCGGACAACAATCAAGTTCGAATGCAAGGTCACCAGCTCCGCTGATGTTACCCTGATTGTTGCCATACGGAGTGTTGTTAATCTGGAAGAATCCATTGTAACTGAACCAGCCACCGAATCCGTTGTCAGCACCATTGTAGTTATTGGCGCCATCTCCAAGCTGGAATCCGAAATAGCGGTTCGCCGGAGCATGAACTAGGTTCAGACTTGATCCTGTGTAAGATCCAAAACCTGTTAGTTCAGCACCGTCACCTGCCTGTAATATAAAGTACATCCAGTCAGGATGATTGACAGCTTCTCCACCGCAGTCCGCTTTGAATGAAGTCGGGAAGGCTTGTGAGCTCCAGTCAGACCAGTTCAAGCCGTTGTTGAACAATACATCAATGTTCCAACCATTGTTCACGTTCTGTGCGTTGCGGAGTTCAGCAGTCACATGAATACTTCCGTTTGGATACTGAACCAAATTTCCATTGTTCACGGTGTAGTACTTGTGTGCGTTGGGTAAACCAAACAAGGCCATCGCCCAGTCATATGGATATCCGCATGGATTACCCATAGGACGAATTGGTGTAATCAGATCACAATCAGCAATTGATCCTACTGCTGGTTCATCTCCAATGATGATTTCATCGAAATCAATCTCTACCTCCGCACCACAATTGTCGTATGCTTCTGGAGTCACAGCTGCAGGTACCTCATCGTTGCAATCAATTACCAGGTCTTGAGGGCAATTCACAAATTCAGGATCTGTTTCGTCAAGCACTGTAATGTAGTATCCGGCATAGCTTACGTTATCACAAGCATCTGATGCGATATACTCCACGTAAAGTGTTTGATTACCGCAGTCATCAGAAGATAATTCAGTTACGTCCACCTCAATTGAAACTTCACTGCAGTTGTCAGTTGCTTCAGCAGCAACTGGTGCAGGAATTTGAGAGGCACACTCCACCGTTACGTCTTCGAAGATGGTTGTGAACTGAGGCTGTGTGTTGTCATACACATTATAATACGTGTATGCATATGCGACATTTCCGCATGCATCTTCTGCAATCCACGTGCGCACAATTGCATAAGTGTTTTCACATGAGTAATCGTACTCATCAGTGAAATCTACATTTACCGTGCTGCATTCGTCATCAGCTGTTGCCATTCCGAATTCAAAAAGAGTGTCGCAAGAATATGTGCCGCCTTGTGGAACAAATACGAAGTAAGGATTGTTGTTGTCCGTTACCTGAATAAGTTGCTCATACTCGGCAGTGTTTCCACAATTATCAGTTGCAGTCCAGGTTCTGGTAATGGTGTACTCTGCAGGACAATCACCAGCCTCAACTATATCATTATAGGAAACTTGAACATCGTCATCACAATTATCTGTCGCTTCTACATCTGCAACAGATATTGCATCACCACAATCGATCCACTGATCTTCTGGCACAGAAACGAACTCAGGAGCTGTTGTGTCAACAATAGTGATGTTGCGGCTAATAGTAATTGAGTTGAGGCAATTGTCTGAAGCTGTCCATGATTGTGAAATATGTATAGTGCAGCCATCTTCGGATACGTTGATCGAAGAGATTGGGGTTACATCAAGTTCAGTGTCACAATTGTCTGTGAAAATAGGTTCATAAGCCGGATAGTCTTCGTCACACTCAACGATGATGTCCACAGGAGGATTAGAAACCTCCGGATCTGTAAGATCAATCAAAGTGATAATCTGTTCAAATGTGCTTTCATTTCCACATTCGTCAGTAATTACATAGTCGCGGATATAACGTCCTGCACATGCGCCTGAAACTTCAAACTCTGTGTAGGTTATGTCCACATCTGTGCAATTGTCTTCAGCAGTTATGTAGATGTTATCTAGCAATTCACATGATATTTCAATTTCATAGTCACCAAAAACTTCAGGTGCGGTTGTATCATGCACTGAAATGTACTGAACGAATGTTGAAGAATTTTCACATTCATCGGTTGCAGTCCATATTCTTTCGAAGCCAGAGTTACAGCCTTCAGACCAGAAATTGGAATCTTCATGATCAAATGACACATCACCGCAATTGTCTGTCGCAGATGGCTGGATCAATTCAATCGCTTCGTCACACTCGTATGTGTACTCGTCTTGATTTGATCCGAATACGGGTGCATCAAGGTCGACAACGTGATAAACAACTGTTTCAATTGTTTCGTTTTCACAGTTATCATATGCTCTCCATACATAGTAGATATCGAATGTATTAGGGCATGATCCCTGAATCGTATCTATCGAGAAATATACGTCAACATTATCATCACAATTATCACTCACATTTGGAGCAACGGGAAGATTGAATTCGTCATCGCAGTTGTATGTCATATCTGAAGGAATATTTGTGAACACCGGATTTGTGGTGTCTGTCACGGTAATTACCGTTGTTGCCTCCGATACGTTTTCACAATAATCTATCGCTTCCCAATGCCAGATGATCTGGTACGTGCATGCGTCGATCACAACTATTTCCTGACTCGCATCAAGTATTGTTACTTCAAGACCGCAGGCGTCATAAATCACGATTTCTGGTAATTCTGTTGGCGCGTTTTCACACTCCACAGTAGCATCTTCTGGATTCATGATTACTGGACCGTTGGTGTCCTGAATTGAAAGAATTTGCTGTGCAGTTGTTGAGTTGCCGCATTCATCAGTAATGGTATATGTGCGCACAAGAACACCAGGACATCCTCCAGAGAAGGTATCCGTTTCGAAAGTTATTGTTACTTCGCTGCAATTATCTGTGGCGGTGATTCCTGTGAAATCATCTACATCTTCACATTCAACTTGTTGATACACGACATATGGATCAACAATTGGAGCCTCATTGTCTGTAACAGTAATATTCTGAGATGCAGTAACACTATTTCCACAATCATCGGTTGCAGTCCAGCTTCTTTGGATTGCATAACCACAATCAAGCTGAACAATGCTGCTTGCCGGGATTACAGTCAAATCTTCATCACAATTATCGGTGAATACAGGTTCTTCGACACCTGGTATTTCGTCCTCACAATCAATTGTTATATCGGCTGGTTCCCAAACGATAGTCGGATCTGTAGTGTCTCTGACGTGAACAATTTGTCCAAAGGATGCAGAATTGCCACAATCGTCTGTTGCAGTGATCGATCTTGAGATATCGAAACCACATTCTAGCGGTGGAGTGATTGTGCTGATTTGAGTATAATCGAGATCATCATCACAATTATCATCGAATACAACAACCAGGTTAGGAACCTGTTGGTTACATTCCACCCAGATTTCGGCATCAGGTGCAGATACAATAAGGGGATCTTCATTGTCTCCAACTACGATTGTACGTGTTGCAGATGCGCTATTACCACAGTCATCAACTGCCGTCCATGTGCGGGTTATATTGTAGTAGCATCCATCTTGTTCTCCGCTTTCGGTAATGGACACGGTTACATTATCATCGCAGTTGTCTGTGGCAGTCACATTCGCAGGTGCCGGAACTTCGCCGCACTCTGCATTGATGTTCGAAGGAACTCCAATCAGAGTTGGCGGGGTCACATCTTGAATGGTAATGTTCCGTGAGACTATTTTCTCATTTCCACAATCATCAATTGCTTTCCAAGACTGATGGATCAGGTAACCACAGGGCTCAAGCATTACAATGCTTGAAGCTGGAAGTATTTCAAGTTCGTCGTCACAGTTGTCAGTGAATTCCGGCATATCAGTAGGTATGTCGTCGTCACATTCAATGATTGCATTCTGTGGTATGTAAGTAGCAATTGGATCCTCTTCATCGGATATGTTGATGGTTTGAGCAGCAGTGCTGGTGTTACCACATTCATCAGTTGCAGTCCAGATTCTGACTACTGAATATTCACACTGATTATTGTTGCCTCCACCTCCACATTCAAGTGCACCAGAATTTACTACGCCCTCATGGAAGCTAAGATTGATGTCTTCCATTGCTTCGAGTAATGAAATAGGAGTGTAAGCATTGCTGCAACCACCTATAACGTTATTTGCCACTTCTATCACATCATAAGCACTCATTCCGGCAAATGGACCAGCAGCGAAAAGCAAATTACCGAGTTCCCCATTCGAATCTCCAAAGTCTGGGTCATAAGCATCAAAGCCGGTGTTAAGTATAGCGGCAATCAATTGATCAGCAAAGTTATTGCTCACTGCGTCTGCATCTGGATTGACAGTGTTGCCTGCAGGCAATACGCTTGCTCCTCCGCCAGAAGGCAAGAAGTCTTCGATAGCTTGTGCGTTTGTGAAAGTGTAAGATCCTGTTTCGCAACCAATGCTAAGGCCATCAGGGAAGGCACCAGCAAAATTGGCATCTCTGTATTGACCAGGTGTGCTGTTTGATGTTGAACCCCAGCCTCCTTTAGAGTAGGTTGTGTATTGGCAATCATCCTCATCACCACCTTCATCTGTTACATCAACCCATGTCAATTCAACATCGCCTCCGCAATTATCAGTTACTTCAACATCTTCAAATTCGATTTCACCACCACATGAAGATGTTTCTTCAGGGATTTCACCGAATACAGGTGCGATTTGGTCATCAACCGTAATTATTTGCATACAAGATGCCTGATTACCGCAACTATCCGTTGCAGTGTATGTTCTCTCTATGGTGAATCGATTTACACAGAAGTAATCTGTAATCTCATCGTAGTGAGCAATGATTGGATCAGTGCAGTTGTCGTCCGCGGTAGCGCCACCAGGAACTGGCACTAGATCGGCGCATGAAACTGTCACATCTGCAGGGCACTCAATTGATGGTGGAGTAGTGTCTCCATACTGTATAGTTTGAACAAACACAGTAACGTTGCCACTATTGTCAGTAACTGTCCATGTGCGAGTGATATAAATCAGACAGCCATCTTCCTCAGTTTCTTCTTCAAAGTCAACATCCAATTCGTTACCGCAATAATCCTCACCGAAAACAATGGCAGGTTGTTCAATCTCGCCACATTCGATGATAACGTTTGCTTCAGGTAAACCAATGAGAATGGGGTCTTGAGTGATGGCTATTACTATCTCACTTGTGTCTGTAACGCTATTGCCACAATCATCGGTAGCTGTGAAATATCGTGTAATAACGATACCCTGAGGAAGCTCAACTTCTGTTTCAAAGTAACTAATGGTTAGATTCTCATCGCACAGATCATCGAAGATAGGCTCGTTGTATTCAATCTCATCATCACACTGGATGAATTGATCTTCAACTCCATCCACTATATATGGATCGGTTGTGTCAATGATGTGAATAATCCTTGAGATGGTGCCAACATTACCGCAATTATCTTCTGCGGAATAAACCTGCGAAATTATTTCATCGCAACCCTCAAATCCGATTGTTGAAATGGCGCTTAATACAAGACTGTCATCGCAATTGTCTGACCAAATCGGATCAAATGCCGGAATTTCATCTCCACATTCAACATAGATTTCTTCAGATTCAAGATCCGAAGTGGGTTCGATATCGTCATTTACACTTATGTATTGAGTAAATGAAGCCGAATTACCACAAAGATCTGTTACAGTCCAAATGCGAGTGATGATATTATCACAACTTGAACCTTCTGATGATTGCGTTTCATTGAATATTACATCGAGATCTTGTGAGCAGTTATCAGTAGCCGTTACCGCAGCCGGAACCGGTACAAGAGAGATACAAGAAAAATCAAGCTCTTCTTCTGGAAGACCTACCAAAACAGGGTCAATCTCGTCGTTATAGGAAATAATTTGAGTAGCTGTGTCAGTATTACCACAATCATCATAAGCAGTCCATGTGCGTTGAACGGTCGCAGGACAACCGGTGCTCAATACTTGCTCATCATAATCGATGAATACAGAGTCGTCACAATTGTCTGAAGCCGTCACTGTAGATGGTAATGGAATATCTCCGCAAGCACCAGTGATATCAGCCGGAACGTTTTGAAGAACCGGATCAATGTCATCATTGACATATATAGTATGAACACATGAAGCTGTGTTTTGGCAATCGTCAGTTACAGTCCAGGTGCGAACAATAACGTTCTGACAAGACAGTCCTGGGTTGCTTTGCACTTCAGAGTAAACAGGTATTAGTGCACCATTGCAATTATCAAAAGCTGTTACAACTGGAGGTGCAGGAACCTCATCGATGCAATCATAGATAGCAGGTTCTGTTGTTGAAGGACAACCTTCGAGTGTAGGAGCCTCAGTATCAACAGTCCATGTGAACACCTGTGTGCATGATGAAGAGTTTCCACAAACATCAGTAGCAGTATAAGTACGAGTCTGTGAACGGAAGCAACCATCAATGACTACATCACCTAGTGAAGAAGTGATCGTTGGTGCACCGCAAGCATCTGTTGCAGTAGCAATACCAGCAGCAGGCACACCTGTTGGGTTACAACCCAGATCAGAACCTTGTGGGCAGAAAGTGAACTCA
>JBEIHH010000102.1:0-9007 GCA_040381475.1 Crocinitomicaceae bacterium
ATCGCGGCAAATGCACTCAAACTCACTGCAGAAGATATGGCCGGCAACAAACTCATTGACGGCATCATCCGTGAACCAATGGGCGGCGCACACACCGCGCCGGAAGAAGCATTTGAAAACGTGAAATCTGTTATTCTCTCAACCCTGAAAGAACTCGACAGCATCAATCCGAAAGAACGCTCGCAACAACGCATCAATAAGTTCTGTGCCATGGGCGTTGTGGTTCAGTAACCCGACTGCTGGAGAAATATTTTCAAGGCCGCAATTGCTTTTGCGCGATGTGATATTTGATTCTTTTCCTCCATGGTCATTGCGGCAAACGTCCGCGAATGGCCTTCAGGAATAAATACTGGGTCATATCCGAAACCGCCTTCACCACAAGGTGTTTCACTGATAATTCCGCTGACAACTCCCTCAAACAGATACTCATGCCCATCGATCAACAAGCAAATAACTGTTCTGAACCTTGCTTCTCTATTGTCCTTCGACTTCAGTTCTTCGAGAAGTTTGCGCACGTTGTCCGCTGAGTTTTTTTGCGGTCCGGCATAACGCGCTGAGTAGACCCCGGGAGCATTATTCAATGCCTTCACTTCCAGTCCGGTATCATCGGCAAAACAATTTTCACCGAATTGATCGTGAACGTAGTGAGCTTTCATACGTGCATTTCCATCGAGTGTATCAGCCGTTTCCGGAATGTCCACGTAGCAACCAATTTCGGTCAGCCCTTTGAGCGGAATTGATCCACCCAGTTTGGTCTCCACTTCTTCAACTTTATTCTTGTTGCTGCTGGCAAAAACGAGGTGTGTTAATTTCATAGGTAAACGCGTTTGATTTTCCCAGCTGAGGTGCGCTCAAACAATGGTACATATTTTATTTCTCGCGGGAACTCGTAGCTATCGAGCGACTTTCTCAGTTGTTCAGTCAACATTTGATGAAGTTCATCTGACGAAGCAGTTCCTTCGATCAAAAGCACAACAGCGTTGCCGAGCACTTCGTCGCGTTTAGAAGTAATATAATAATTACTCTTGACCAGATTTTCGATCTTTGCTTCTATTGAAGATGGAAATAGTTTTACTGCACCGCTATTGATAACATCATCTGCTCTGCCCAATAAATGAAAGTGTCTGGAGTCAATAAGTTCGACTAAATCGTTGGTGATTACATGCTCCTTTCCCAAATGATCGGCATGTATTACCAAACAGCTTTTTTGATCAACTAAGAATTCCACACCCGGTAAAGCTTCAAATGTTTTGTTCTCATCTCCAATATTTCTTACCGCAACATGTGAAACAGTTTCGGTCATGCCATAAGTTTCATAGCACCGGCCATGAATCGCTTTAATTCGAGCAGCAAGAGTCGGTCTCACCTCTGCTCCGCCAACCAGAATTGTATTTACCAGTGTCAACTTTGCTGGATTATTATCGAGTATTCCCTCCATTTGCATCGGAGTAAATGAAGCAAATTCGAATTGCTGTTCGATGTCTTTTAGCGGATTTGAAGAGGGTTCAGTGAACCATAGATTCCAACCATTCGTGAGTGCGCGTACTATCACCATTTTACCCGCTATGTAAGATGAAGGCAGCGCCAACAATACGTCGCAGTTTTGGCGCAATCCGAAGTAGCCGGCCGTCAATCGGGCACTTGCCCTCATGGTTTCTTTGCGCATGAAGATGGACTTTGGATCGCCTGTCGAGCCAGAAGTTGTCACGGAAATATGTTCATCGCTGCCATTCCATTCAGAAATAAAGTTGAGATGGTCCTTTAGCCATTGCGGCGATTCGCTCACAAAAGATTGAAGGCTGGAGTATTTGATTGGCTTCATCCGGAGAGGCAAAATTAGGTGTGAACCATGCTTAAGCATAAACTGATTGAAGCCTAAACCGAGAAACACATCAATTCTCCTGTTCATTCCTCCCCTTCTCCGTGTCTCCGTGTTGATACAAAAGAAACCTCCTTATTCCTCCCCCTCTCAGTGTCTCCGTGTTGAAGAAAACCAAGGAGCGAAGCGACGCCAACCTCAACCCATGATACCAGGCAGCTCCCACTCCAATCCCTGCGCCCAGAAAAACTCTCCTCTTTCAGTGCGCAATGGTGATTGAATATTGTTCGAAAAAAGCTTCCCTGTTCCCAATCCTTGAGGTAGTGAATTGTCTTTCGTTGCCACCCATTGAGCGATGGCACTCAACCCAATGTTTGATTCCAATGCAGAAGTTGCCCACCAACCGATTTTTCTTTCTTCTGCAAGTCGAATCCATACATCGCAACCATTGAACCCGCCGTGCAGCTGAGGTTTAAGAATAAGATATGCAGGCCGAATGGTATTGAGTAGTTTTGCTTTGGTCTCATCATCATGCACTCCGATCAACTCTTCATCCAAAGCAACAGGTATTGTACTTTTGCGCGCAATTTCAGCCATTTCATTCCACTGACCTGCTCGTATTGGCTGCTCGATAGAATGAATACCAAACTCAGATAAGCGATAAAGCTTTTCAAGTGCATTCTCCGGTGAGAAAGCGCCATTAGCGTCAAGTCTGATTGTCAGTTGAGAAATCGGATGATCCCGACGAAGTTCACGCAAAACATCGAGCTCATCATCAAACTTAATACCCCCGATTTTAAGCTTGATGGTACTAAATCCGTCTGCAATCTTTTCACGTGCTTCTTTTAGCATTCCTTCCTTGTCATTCATCCAAACCAACCCATTGACCGGAATTCTGATTCCGGTTGTGCCTGGATACATAATTCTTTTTCCGCCATTTAGGAGATCCAGCATAGCGCATTCAAAAGCAAATCGAATTGAAGAATAGGGCGCAATTACACGAGCAATTTCCGCTGGTGTTTTCAATCCGTTAAGCTTGGCCAAAGCACTTTCTACGTCTGTCATGCTCTCAGCGCTCAGCCCTTCAATAGGTGCGCATTCTCCAATACCGGTATGCTGACCATTTTCGCTATCAATTAAAATATAATAAACAGGCCGTGTAATTAGCGTGTCTCTGGATGTACGCGCAGGTTTGACAAAACTCAACTCATGCCGGATAATACGGATGTTCATTTCTTGGATGAACCGGAAGTTCTTTTGATCATCCATTCTATCGGCCCCTGCTCACTCACATGCTTTCTCCAGAAAAATGTAAGATACAAAGTCAAACTGACTGCCAGCACAACATAGATCAATAGAGCAATTTTCTTGGAAAAAAATTGAACATTGGTTGCCAACAATGTAATGGAACCAATGACTGTATGCCAGAATAATACGCTATACTTCTGAGATGAAATCGTTTGGATAATTTTTAGGAAACGTTTGTTTTCGATTTTTCTAAAGACATAAATGCAGGTGTTGAGCACCAACATGCTCATACCAATTGAATAAACGATAAAGGCAGGAAACAATAATCGAATATTAAGGAAGAAAATATCGGAACGCTGCAATACGGTAATATCTGTATCGAGTTTTTTCGCGAAGCGATTTACAAAAAAAGAGGCAAAAATCATGAGTATTGCCAGAATGCTAACGGGTGGCAGAATGCCCCGCGGCCTGATTTCAGCACGACCAAAAAGAAGTCCGGCAAAGAACAAACTGAACCATGGAAGCACAGAATAATATCCATTGAACAGGACGAATCCAAGTGCATTGTATATCTCACCACCTTCAAGCGTGGGCAAGCTATACAAGGTATGGGTTGGAACATCCACGTATAGCAGCGTAATTCCAAAAACAACAACCAACAACGTGAAAATGCGGAGCAGCACATTGTTCCATTGCGCTATGAAAGGCGCCGCGAAATACATCAGTCCGGATGCAATGAACATATTCATGGGCCAGAGCACTACGAAAATCAACCCAATGAGTATCAGAATCGCACCTCTTTTACCCAAATAGCTTAGAAGTTTCCTGCTACTGATGCGACGATCGCGCATGGTCAATGAAACCGTGAATCCATTCAAAAAGAAAAACATGGCCGGGAAACAATCCATCACCACATTGAACCTGCTATGGCTCAGCGAACTCTGAACCTTGTCGCCCATGATGAAGAAAAAGGCATAAACCACACAACCCAGAATGGTGATTACATAAGTTACATCAATACCGATCAGACGGTTATGGGATGAGGCCATGACAGGAATAACAATTTGAAAGCGGCGAATATAGTCACATGTGATTACATTGTAATGCACCCGACAAACCACAATAACGCCGTGGCAAATGTGAGCAGCGCCACTTTTTTCAGTTCCGGATCAAGTTCCGACGAATTGTTCGTTCTGAATACCTTCGGCAAAAGACCTAACTGGACTATGAGCGGCAGCGCAGCGGCCGAGGCAATAATACCTGAAGCAAAAAACACTGTCCACATTATTCCGCTAATACAGGCAAGCCCTATCAGGGTTACATGATACACTTTTCCCTTCGCAAATCCCATTTTGACGACAAGCGTCATTTTTCCGCTCGTCTTGTCGTTTTCATGGTCCCTTAGATTATTCAGGTTAAGCACGCCGGTGCTGAGCAATCCGATGGTCATGGCAGGGAGAATCCAATCGAGACTGAAGTTTCCCGCATGCAGAAATGCAATGCCGCAAACGCCAACCAAACCAAAAAACAGGAAGACGAATACATCTCCCAATCCCTTGTATCCATAAGGATTCTTGCCGACCGTATAACGAAACGCCGCAAGAATGGCAATCAATCCAAGCATAAGAAAACCGATGGCGTGCAGGAACATGCCTCTGGGTGTCAAAGCGGTATGCAACAACATTATTCCGGAAGTCAAACAAGCCAGAGCAACTATGACGAGTGCAGGCTCCATTTCTCTTTTCGAAATGGCGCCACTTTGCATGGCTCTTGCCGGCCCCACGCGGTTAGCATTATCCGTGCCTTTGGCAAAATCGCCGTAATCGTTGGCCAGGTTGGAAAGAATCTGAAGTAAAAAAGTGGTGAGCAATCCCCAAAGGAGGATTGGCCAAGGACTCAGCGAATCAGACCACGCGGCCGACGAACCGGCCAATATGCACGAAGCCGCAAGAGGCAGCGTGCGCAAACGCATGGCAGATAACCACCGTTTCATCAGGGGAATTTTGGGAATTTCTGAAAATCAGGGTCGCGCTTTTCAAGGAATGCTTTTTTGCCCTCCTGAGCTTCTTCTGTCAGATAATATAACAGTGTGGCATCACCTGCAAATTCCATCAGACCACGCTGACCATCGAGTTCTGCATTGAGACCACGTTTGATCATTCGGATAGCGAGCGGACTGCGTTTCATCATGATTTTGCACCAGCGAACGGTCTCATCTTCGAGGTCTTTGAGTGGCACGACTTTGTTCACCATGCCCATATCTTCCGCTTCCTTCGCGGTGTATTGTTCGCAGAGGAACCAAATTTCGCGGGCCTTCTTCTGCCCTACGTGGCGCGCCAGGTAATTGGATCCAAAGCCGGCATCGAATGAACCCACTTTCGGACCAGTCTGTCCAAAACGGGCATTGTCGGAAGCGATGGTGATATCACACACCACGTGCAGCACGTGACCGCCTCCTATGGCATAACCATTCACCATGGCAATGACGGGCTTAGGCATTTCACGGATACGCTTGTGCAGGTCAAGCACATTGAGACGTGGCACACCATCTTCGCTGATATAACCACCAACGCCTTTCACATTCTGATCACCACCACTGCAAAACGCCTTATCGCCTTCGCCGGTGAGGATGATTACCGCCACATCGCTGCGCTCGCGGCAAATGTCCATGGCCTCTATCATTTGCATATTGGTTTCAGGTCTGAATGCGTTATAGACCTGAGGTCGGTTGATGGTAATTTTGGCGATGCCTTCGAAGTACTCGAATCGGATATCGCTGTATTCTTTGATGCTCGTCCAATTTCTGTTGCTCATGCTTTATGCTTTAAGTGATTCACCCATCGCACGGAAATAATCTTTGAGGATGGGGTCATTTTCCAATCTTGGTGTAAATATTTCGAGAAGTCCGCATTGGTTGTTTGCGTAGAGCCATTCCAAACCAGCCTCAAGTTCATCGGCTGAGTTTGCGTGTCGGCAAGTAATGCCATACATGGCAGCCACATCGGAAGCTTTTCTGTTGTGTTTTGTTTCAAAAAAACGATCGAGGATATCGCCGGTGGAATTGGGACCTTCAATAATTCTGAAAATTCCACCACCACCGTTATTGATAACAATCAACCTCAGGTTTGGTTTTACGAGATTGTTCCAAAACGCATTGTTGTCGTAGAGGAAACCGATATCGCCGGAAATAAGTGTCGTAAGTCTGCCGGTGATGTATGAAGCCCCCACAGCAGTGCTTGTGCAGCCGTCGATACCGGCAACGCCCCGGTTACCGAAATAGCGCACATCGGCACGGGCATCGGAAAGCAACACGTAGCGCACAACGGAGCTATTGCCCATCTGCAGGTCACTGTCGGCGGGCAATATTTTGCATACCATGTCGAAAGCCTTCAGATCGCTCCAGGCCGCTGAACTCAAATATTGGTTTGACGCGCGACGAACGTGATCGTTCAATTCCAAAAATCTAAGCTTGTAATCCGAACCACACGAAGACGGCTCGCTTCCCGAAAATGCACTGAAAAAATCTGATGGAGAAAGAGGGATAACCTTGGTAAGGTGTTTTACAGTATCCAATCCCTCGCCACTGATATCGACATGCCAGTGCTCGGTTTTTCCTTTGCGCAGGTATTCTTTAATTTTTCTTGAAATGATATTGTGGCCTACAGTAATAAGCAGGTCTGGTATAAGCTCCTTCTGCAGCGATTCATCAAACTTCAGGATCAAGCGATCGATGGTGGTGATGAAATTTTCGTGAGCGAGATTGCTGTGGGCCTCTGTAAGTATGACCACATTTGGTCTGGAAGAAAAATCGACCAGCGCATTCTGCAAATGATCATCCTTGTGCATTTGACCTGCGAGAACCATCACTTTGGAGGCACTATTGATGCGATCCGTCATGCGGGTCTTTTCACTGGAGGTGAGCTGTAATGAAGTTTCCGCCCTGCTGATGGTTTTAACCGGATAGTTTTCCTGTTCCACTTTTCTGTACAACGATTCGCGCAGCGGAAAATTGATGTGAACAGGACCGTGAACACCATCAGTAGTAAGACGCATAGCCTCATCCATGAGTCGTACGTTGTACCAGACCAAATCACCCTCCTGTGCTTCTTCGGCAATTTCGTATGAAGCCTTTACAAAGTTGCTATACAGATCACGTTGGCGGATACTTTGGCCTTCGCCCTGATCGATCCATTCGATGGGCCGATCGGCGGTGACAACGAGCAATGGAATGCGCTGGTAATATGCTTCGGCAAGAGCCGGAGAAAAATTGAGGGCTGCAGTGCCGCTGGTGCAGATAAGGGCAACAACCTGGTTGAGTTGTCGTGCCATTCCCAAGGCGATAAAAGCAGCGCTACGTTCATCGACGATGCTGTGTGCTTTGATCGTTGGATGATCTGCCAGGCTGATTGAAAAAGGCGCATTGCGGGAGCCTGGTGTAATAATGACGTGTCCGATGCCATGTTCTTCCAGCAAACGCACAAAATCCTGTACCGGCTTTTTATCAGAAATCATCAAGGCGCGAAGCTAATGGGCGCGGAGGAATGAAAAAAAGATAAAGGTTAAGAAAATGTTGGGGAATGTGGGGAATGTGAGGAATGTGAGGAATGTGAGGAATGTTGGGGAATGTTGGGGAATGTTGGGGAATGTTGGGGAATGTGGGGAATGGGTAACGAACATATTCTGAAAATCAGGAACAAAAACAACTATCTTTGAATCTATGAGAACCAGGGGAGATATTATAGAAATATTAAAGCGCAACAAACCTCATCTGTTTGAAAAATATCCGATTGCGCAAATCGCCCTTTTTGGATCCTATTCACGAAATACGCAGAATGAAAACAGCGATGTTGACATACTTGTGGAGTTCAACGGGCGAATAGGATCGGCATTTATTGACCTTGCCAATGAGATTGAACGCATTTTGGGTGTAAAAACGGATCTTGTATCGCGCAAAGCCATGAAACCAAAATATTTCAATGCCATAGAGTCAGAATTAATTTATGTCTGAAAGAGATCGTCTTTTATTGCTGGAAGATATGCTTGAGGCTGCCCTCAAAATACAGCATTACACCCGTGGTTATGACCTCGAAAAATTTTCGGCAGACGATAAAACAAAAGATGCCGTGATACGCAACTTCGAAATCATAGGCGAAGCCGCGGGAAGAGTAGATGAAGAATTCAAATCTTTTTACCCGGAACTAGCTTGGTCGCATTTACGTGGTTTTAGAAACCGCATAGTTCATGAATACTTCGGTATTGACTATGAAATCGTGTGGACTATCATTGAATGTGATTTAACGACTTACATCGATTGGCTGGAGACCTATTTATCCAAAGACACATAAAAGCATCAACGCGCAATAGGCATTATGAGTGGCTGATTCCAGAATCGGCATGTAACTGGCTAAAACAACTCACGAAGAAATTCGTCACGCATGCCCATTCATTCTGTTTCTCTTTTTGTTTCTAATTTTTTAGAATGAGAATAGATTACTTTCTTCCCGTTCTTTTTGCCTTGATGCAAAAAGAACCAAAAAAATCAAGGCTGTTGAGTAAATTCTTGAAATCCTCAACATCTGCGGGCTGACCAACCGGAAACTCCTCCTTCATTCAAAAATGTGCGAGCGCATTGTATTGTGATCACTGAATGCATGCTGACATTTTTGAATTCAGTCGTCAAACACCCGGTTGGTCGGCGCCCTGCGATGTTGGGATTTCTCAGAATTTCCTCAAAGGCCGAAAACGCGGGCGCAGGGAGTTTGGTCGGGAGTCAGTATTGCGGAACAACCAACTGGTTCCTCCAATTCATTCTCATTCTGCTTCCCATTCTCATTCTGTCCTTTCGTTGGGATTTCTACGAATTTCCTCAAAGGCCGAAAACGCGGGCGCAACGAGTTTGGTCGGGAGACAGAAATGCGGAACGACCAACTGCTTCCGGCA
>JBEIHH010000103.1:0-9007 GCA_040381475.1 Crocinitomicaceae bacterium
AAACTCATACAGATCAGCAGAAAGGAATCCGGACGAACTATTCGCTATGTGCACGTGGGGACGGGCAATTTTCATGAGCGAACCGCGAATATCTATACGGATACTTCATTGCTCACAGCGAATACGGAAATTGGAGCAGAAGTGCGCAGAATTTTTGAGTTTTTCGAAAGCAATTTTGTTCGAAGTGTTTACAGGCATCTGGTGGTATCGCCATTCAATACGCGCAGAAAATTCATGGATCTCATCAATGCCGAGATTGACCTGGCCGTGAAGAAAAAGCCTGCATTTATAACGATCAAAATGAACAATCTTGTGGATCCAGGTATGATCAGAAAACTTTATGAAGCCAGCAATTCCGGTGTTCGCATAAAGTTGATCATCCGCGGTATTTGCTCCCTCATTCCGGGTATTCCGGGGAAAAGTGAAAACATTTCTGTGATCAGCGTGATTGGCAGATATCTGGAACATAGCCGCATCATCGTATTCGGCAATGGAGGAAAACCTTTGTATTTCATTTCAAGCGCCGATTGGATGGGACGAAACATTGATCACCGCATTGAAGTGAGTACCCCAATTTTTGATGAGGATCTGAAAAAGGAACTACAGCAATATTTAGATCTACAGCTGGATCCAAATGCCAAAGTTCGGATCATTGAAGAATCTTTGCGCAACGAATACAGGAAGCCTCAGGCGGGTTATGAGCTATTCAATGCTCAAATGGCAGTGTATGATTTAATCGAACCGAAGAAAAAAACTCCGGTAAAAAAATCATTACAGGTTAAAAGTGTAGTGAAAAAGCCCAAGTGAATCAACGCGACATAGATCCGCCTGCTGAAGAAGAAGTAATTTCATCTGTCCGAGGTTTCGCACCGTTCAAATCTCCCTTAAGTTTGAGAATGGCGCATCATATTTTTTGAACACTCTGTAAACTTTCATTCACAAATGCATTTTTTCGGCTGATAAAATTTACTTTCAACCCCTCTAATTGATTTCACTTGAAATTCGCAGCAATAGATATAGGATCCAATGCCATCCGCCTGCTCATTGAGGAGGTTCATATGGACGGAAAGATGTTTCACATCGAGAAGGTTTCACTCACGCGCGTACCTGTTCGCCTGGGTGAAGACGTTTTCAAAACCGGAAAAATATCCGAGGAAAAAATCAGGCAGCTTTCCAAAACGATGCGAGCCTTTTGGTATTTGATGGACGTACATCGCATAGAAATGTTTCGCGCCTGTGCTACTTCGGCCATGCGTGAAGCCTCGAACAACAAGGAAGTTATTGACCGCATCGCAAACGAAGCGAACATCCGCATAGAACTTCTTAGCGGTGATTCAGAAGCGGAACTCATATTCAGCAACTACTTCGCTCAAAACCTGAATCATGATGCCAACTACCTGTATATCGACGTAGGTGGAGGCAGTACAGAACTTACACTGATCAAAAAAGGTAAAAAGATCAAAGGTGAATCCTTCGATTTGGGCACCGTGCGCATGCTTACCGGCACGGTTAAAAAATCTACCTGGGAAAAAGCAAAAAAATGGATCCAAAGCGAAAATATCCGCAAAGGAAATCTCACAGCCATTGGCACAGGCGGTAACATCAACACGGTTTTTAAAATACAAGGCAAAAAGCCAACCGAAGCGATAAGCGTTTCTGAAATCAATGAGCAATATACCATGCTCAAATCACTCACTTTCCAACAGCGCATTACGCGAATGCGCCTGCGGCCAGACAGAGCGGATGTCATTCTTCCCGCGTGCGAAATCTATCTGAAACTGATGGATTACTCGGGCATCACCAATATGCTCGTTCCCAAGGTCGGGCTGGCAGACGGCATCATCCTGGATATATTCCAAAAATGGAAAGAAGAATACAACAGAAAGAATGAAAAGTCTGCGGCAAAAAAAACAACCATAGAAAGTAAATTCTGATCCGAGATTTTGACGCTAAGCTTTCTTCTCCATGAGGTAAATAGTGTGTAGTTTTCATTGAGATTTCAATGTTATCAGTTCCTTGAAAATCTTATCAGGCCAACAAATCAAACCTCTTGTCATTTTTGAATTAAATTCGCTTCCAACTTTTTTTTACTTCACGGATGAAGAAGATTTTTACCCTGCTGACTCTGCTTGTCGTGTTTCTATTTTCAAACAACCTGAAAGCACAGGTATATGGTGTGCCCATTTTCACCTGGGATTTCGCGGATGGTATTCCTTCTGACTGGACTCAAGGCATCAACAGCACTACAGACCTGGCCCATTGGGAATACAGAGGACCAGATACAACTCCTGATGTTACCGAGGGCGCCCGTGGCTCTTGCTCGGTTCTGGCGCAGCCCATTACTTCGGTAACCCAACAAAATGGCTTTGTAATTTTCGACAGCAATTACTGGGATGACCCAGGAAATTTTTGCGGATCAGGATTCGGCACAGGTGTTGATCCTGCACCCCACACAGCATGGCTGATCACGAACCCTCTTGACTTCACGTCTATTAACAATGCCGTTATTACTTTCCAGCAACAGTATCGTCATTTCGGGGCTACAACAACCCGTGTTCAGATAAGCGTCGACGGCGGTACAGAGTGGACAGATATTATTGTGAATACAGGAGTTCAATCACTGAATTCTGAGTGGAAATCTTTCAACATTTCAAGCATCATCACAGGACAGCCGGATGTGCGATTCAAATTTACTTTTAATGGCACCTATTATTGGTGGCTTCTTGACGACATAACCGTGTATATACCGAATGACAACGATCTTTTGCTCACATTCAAAGGATACACTGACAATACCGGTATCGATACCCCAACTCAAAATTTCAATCTTGAATATGATCAGTATCCGACAAGCATGTTGCCTCCGTTCAAATTCAAAAGTGTCATTCAGAATGTAGGAGGAATTACTCAAACCGGTGTTAATATGAATGTAAGTATCATTCAGGACGCTACTTTGGAAGTATACAACCAGAGCAGCAGCAATGCCAATGTACCTCCGGCGGCAACGCAGAATCTGAATATTACTGCCACCTATACTCCACCTTCAGTGATCGGAGATTATATGATTTATTATACAATTAATCAGAACGAAGCAGATCAAAACCTTGCCAACAATGTCGATTCACTTGATTATTCGATTACAGCATATACTTATGCTCAGGACGAAGGACCAAGTGAAGGCAGTTACGTACAGACCGATTTCTACGATACTTATCCAATGGAAGCCGGTAATTTCTATGAAGCATTCGCAGCCAACAACTACGTGCACTCGATCAAAGCAGCTATTGCAGATGGAACAACAATAGGCAAAGAAATAGTAGGAAGAATTTACAATGCAGCTTATGATAGCCTGTATGTTCAGACAGCAACATATATTGTAAATCTCGCCGATCTGAATTCACCCGGAGAAGAAGATTTCGTTACGCTATACTTTGATGAACCATTTTTGATGCAAAATGACAGTCTGTATTTCGTGGTGGTAGCTGAAACGGATTCTTTGAATGAGTTTTCCGTGGCTCGAAGCGGTTTAAGTTTCGGAGAATCTTCGTTGATCAGATATCCAAGTGTCAATGCAACTTTTCCGAGTATCAGATCATTCATGGTCAGACTGAATATTTTTCCATTGAATCAAAATCCTGGATGCACAGATACGCAGGCTATTAACTATAATTCAGCCGCAACAATTGATGATGCCTCTTGCAAATATCCCGGCTGCACGGTAGAATATGCCGATAACTACACGCCCGGTGCCAACTTCGATGATGGTTCCTGCCTTATCGGCGGCTGCACCGATCCAACAGCTGCGAATTATAACCCGCTGGCTAACTATAGCAATGGCACCTGCCAATTTCCAGGATGTACAGATGCAACAGCTCTCAACTTCCTCCCTGGCAGCAATCTTGACGATGGATCCTGCGTCTATCTTTTTACAGACCTTTTGGTAAACAATCTTAGCGGTTGTCCGCCGCTCACCATTGTGGTAAACAACAACAATGAAATTACAGAAAACAGTGAATGTTCATTTGTTGTAGGGACCAACAGCATCAATGAAAACTGTGATGCCCAGTTTGAATACACATTCACTCAACCGGGAAATTATGAATTGAACTATACCATCAATGTGGGCAATGCTGTGGCAGACACCACAGTCTATATAACTGTATACGCTGTTCCTGAATCGCCTGTGCTGGATTACAATACCTCCAACCTCACCATTGTATGTTCCAATTGCGGCAGCAATTCATTGCAATGGTATAACGAAGGCAATCCAATGATTGGCCAGACGGGATCAATTCTTAACATCGTTCAGGCCAGCATCCCGCAAAACGGCACCTATGCGCTGGAAATCGAAAATGAATTTGGTTGTGAGGCCGCATCCGTAAGCATTGATGTGGTGCAACCTGTATTTACTACTTCTTCTTTGGAAGGCTGTGCTCCATTCACAGTAACAGTGAGCGATCTGACCGATCAGATTAACGGCTTGAATAGCACACTCTCAAGCGGCAATGGCCAACAGGTGAACAATTTCACAGGGTCCACCGAATTTGTTTATGAAGATGCCGGTACATATACGATCTCCCTCAACAGCACCTTTGGTGCTGCAAGCGAAACCGCCACAGCAACGGTTATCGTATCTGAAGCAATCACTCCTGTGCTGGTTCAGGATATAGCCAACGACCTGATCGTTTGTACCAACTGTGATTTATTTACAGAAATTACCTGGAATATTGATGGCACTCTGATTGAAGGAGGAACATCTCAACCCAATGGCGGCAATTATTACGGAATTACTGTTGCAACCGAAAATGGTTGCGGCGCATCTGCCATTCTGCTTATTGAAGGTGTCGGTGTCAGCAATGTTGCCTCATTCAGTGTTTATCCGAATCCTGCCACCGACTTCATCAACGTCACAGGAGCAGAAGCATTTTCAATTGAATTGTATGATGCTCTTGGAAGAAGAGCAGCTCAATCAGGTTTCAAAGCAAATACACATAGACTTGATACTGCTCATTTGGAATCTGGAACGTATACCATCAGGATCGCATCAGATAATAGTGTTTACCGCACCATGGTCGTTGTAGAATAGCGCAGGCATCTGCGCTTTTAAATTTCTTCATGATGTCCGGCTCCTATAAAAACTGCTAACCTATTAGGTGGATTCTTTTGGGTGATCAGAAGTGCTAATAGCTTGCAATCGTTGCCAAATTTTCTTGATTGACCAGCAATAACAGATAATCTTTATTGCCGAAAACTTGGCATTTACTACCTCGGTATATTTCAGCCATATCAGTCAGAGAAAAGGCGTTGAATAGAGAAGCAATGTACTCCATTTTAACTCGTAATTGAATTCTCCTTCTATGTCCGACAAAGCAACTAAATCCTGAAACCTAAAGAACATACACACGTATCAGCGTTTTTAAGAATATCCCAAAAGGAATTAATGATGCGTTAAATATGGCACGATTTTGATAGTAAGTCAGACATATTTGCAACAACAAATTCAAATTGAAGAACAGTCAATGGTGAAAGCATGATGTTAAAGTTTGGTTAAGCAGGCATCTGATTGAATCCTTGAGGTTGTAAATTTGAGTAAAAGAATCGTAGAAAAATCAACAATAACAAAACAACAATGAAAAAAGTTCTCCTTTCACTGGCGCTCGTTTTCGGTATAGCGTCATTCATCACGGCTCAGAATCAAGTAGCTTCTGGTCCTTCTATCTCAGTTGACAAAGAAGTTCATGATTACGGTGATGTTCAATTCGGAGGCGATGGTAATTGTGAATTCAAGGTGACCAACTCTGGTACCGAGCCCCTCATCCTGAGCAAGTGCAAAGGTTCTTGTGGATGCACGGTTCCTAAATGTGATCCAAACCCAATTCTTCCGGGAGAAAGTTCAGTTATTACTGTTAAATACGACACAAAGCGCCCTGGCCCAATCAACAAGTCGGTTACGATCAATTCCAACGCTACCAATGAGCCTGTTAAAGTTGTTCGTATCAAAGGAAATGTTGGCCCAGACCCAAATGCAGCTCCATCCGGCGCTCCTGAAAAAGCTCCTGCCGGTGCTCCAAATGGCGGTAACTAATCCGAATCCGATTTAGAATAAACAATATAAAACTCCGGTCAATTCATACACCGGAGTTTTTTTTAGCCGACAAGGCTGGAACGAACAAAACAATCAAAAAAAGATACATTCTTCAAATGAAAAAACTACTATTTTCAATTGCCATGACACTCGGCGTTGCCATGGCTGCTCAGGCTCAACCTGAAGTTGTTTCAGGTCCGGCCATTTCCCTAGATAAGGATATACACGATTACGGCGAGTTAGAATTTGGCGGAAATGGTGAATGTCAGTTCAAAGTGACCAATACAGGCACTGAACCACTGGTTCTTTCTCAATGCCAGGGATCGTGCGGTTGCACGGTGCCCAAGTGTGATCCCAACCCGATTTTACCAGGAGAAAGCTCAGTTATCAATGTGAAATATGACACAAAGCGTCCCGGGCCTATCAATAAAACTGTTACAATCAGTTCAAACGCTGTGAATGCTCCACAAAAAATTGTGAGCATCAAAGGGAATATTGGACCCGACCCTGCGGCAGTTCCAGGCGGTGCACCTGTGAAGACTCCTGCAGGAGCTCCGAATAAGTAATTTCTTTATTCGTTATATAATTATGATGAAGATGGATAATCCATCTTCATTTTTTTTTGCCCTATCCTTAACTAGCTTTTCTTCGGAGTGAGAAATACCTGCGAATCAAATAGGTTTCCATATTCAACGGAATTGAGATTCATAGAAAGTATTCCAATGAAGTCAATGGCAGAAGCTATGCACGTTTACAACTATTCCTTTCAAGGGGCAGAAAAGAGCCTTCAATCTGAAAGGGAATCCAATTCGAATCGCTAAAAAAAAAGGTCGTCCGAATACTCGAACGACCTTCTCTATAAGACCAAAGCTTGGATTATTCAATTACAAGCTTCACAGTTTGTTTTTGGTCACCGTTGTACACGTCGACAAAATAAATGCCTGTGTTGTAACGGTTGTTGATACGGTAGTTGTTCACGTTCAAAGAATGACGAGAGAAAACTACTTCACCAAGCAAATTGCGCACTTCAATTCCTGTCATTTTGTTTTGAGAATTAACAGTGAACATATCGCGAGCCGGGTTAGGATAAACCGCAACTTTTGAAGCTAATTCGCTCTCTTCTACAGAAACCGCACAAGGATTGCCAGCGATATCCATTGCACACATCATACGCGGTGCGCTATAGCCCATGATTGAATCAATGAATGTTCTGGCCTTTTCAGCAGACATGTCGGGATTGGTCAACAAACCATTTTGGTGATTCTGCTCGGCAATCAAAGCCGGATCCCACCAATCCCATGGTGATGAATCGTATATGTTCGCACCTGAACGGATTATTGGATACAATCCATAATAGCCCTGATTGTTGGCATTCGCAGTGGCAGTGTATGCCGCGCCCGGAGCCCAGTTTTCAGCAAGCTGAAACGGCATGTTGTTTCCGAAGCCGTTAGCGGCTTGTTGCACACTGAAAGAACCACTCACATCCACAACTTCCTCATCGGTAGTTGGAACGATAACGGTGCCTTCTGCATAAGGAGCAAACGGATCAGTTGGAATATGGAAGGAGATCATAGGCATGTTGCCGTCTTCCAGCCATGTCAAATCGCCCATTGCACCACCCATATTGACCATGACATCAAAGTCTGATGGCCATCCCGGATGATTGATATAACAAAGTGTATCTCCATCCTGAGGGTTTATGCCTACAGTTGTTCCATCAGCATTACCATTGATTGCTTCCACAACCATTGGGATAGGATCGGTCATTCCCGGCGGAACCCAATTGAACTTTGGCAATGTAGCAATGTCCTGTAACCAATTGTTGAGAGTAGCAGCTGCAAAAGCAATATAGCCTCCTGTACCCTGACCCCAAACGGCAATGCGGCTTCCATCAATACCGAACGGATCACCTCCATCTGCTTCGGTCATGCGGAAATAACGTATCGCAGTACGACAATCCTGAACGCCACGATAAGCTGCATTTATTAATGTGTAAGATCTTTCCGGTTGAGTCTCCGCGATTGGATTCCATCCGATACGGTAATCAACTGAAGCTGCCACATAACCAAGTTTTGCCAATCGGGTGCAGATCTCAACTGCTGTGCTGTCTGTCTTAAAACCGCCAGTTCCACCATTTTGAGGATAAGGTAAAAAGTTTCCGGTGTGGAAATAGAGTACAAGCGGACGATCTGTTTCTGTGTCTCCGGTTGGTTCATAGATATCCATAACCAGATTCTGTGGAATCGCTTCCCCGAAAATCTGATATGTAAGCACGGAAGCGTTCATTCCGTAAACGACATTAGGCGTTACGGTAACTTCATCAAATGTCTCCTCAAGGTAACGCTGCGCATTGATTTGCAAAGTCAGCATCATTCCCAAAGAAAACAGCATGTAAATTTTCTTCATGTTAGAATTTTTTAGATTAAATAATTGTTCTTTCCGGTTTTGTTAAGCGTTCGGATACTGCTAAATTAAGAAAATGAATAGCGGAATTCACACATAGTAGAATACTTTTTCACATTTCATAACCAATAGAAATATACGCCAGACGGCCAATTACCGGACCTCCGTATGTTTGAATAGCCCGATTATTCAACAAATTCGAGCAACCCAGTTTAAAAGTAGTATGCGCCTTCGTGATCAGATAATTCACCTGTGCATCCACCAGATCATAAGCTGGAACCAATCCGGTGAATTGCGGGCTTCCTTCAAAGAGAAAACCCTGTATCCATTTGTAGTTGACGCTGAAGCCTATTTCATCTCCCTGATCCTTGAATGGCTTGATCCCACGTGCTGCAAACCCAACGTTGAATTTGTGCTCCGGAGTATTGAATGCCGGAATGATGGGATCATCTTCATCCGTCTTGACCAACTGATTCCAGCTGTAGTTACCATTGATTGTATAATAATCACCGAGGTAAT
>JBEIHH010000104.1:0-8935 GCA_040381475.1 Crocinitomicaceae bacterium
GCCAAAACATTAAGCGGAGGTTCAAAGTTACCAGGATTACCACCCGGAGGAATTACAGATTGCAAGCCTGTACCGCCTGTGGCAGCGAAATTCCAGTTGCAGCGCACAGGAGGTATGGCGTTGTTGAAGATGTCCTGGCAAGTATTATCGGGATCATAAGGATACATGATCCAGTCATAAAATCCAGCCTGTGTGCCCAAACCACCGAAAGTAAAATTGAGCAAACCTCCTGTCCAGATGTTGAGAACCATCCAGGTGCTGTTCAACTCACCACTGCGCAGACAGCCATAATTATCCGTACCCCAGGGACTCATGAGGCCATCAATATCATACAATGGATTAGCCAAACTTCCTGGAGCCGGAATTTCATTGACAAGACCGAATCCGTTAGGATCAATTTGAAAACTGAGATTTTCGCATATATTCACCGCACTCATGCAGTCAGAAGCACTCACCGGATTGACAACACCACAGTCGGCGCCCATGACTTCAACCACATTGGTTTCTATGAATCCAAGATCCAATGTTCCTGATTGAACAGGCATACCTCCGCTATCATAGATGGTATAGTCAGCGCCATCCCAACCGTCACCAAGCATATCCGTCATTTCAAACTCATAGCACCCCGGGTGCACGCATACGTATTGTGAAGAAGGAGCACCACCTGAAGCTACCGGAAAGCCGGTGTCATCGTACAACACCCATCCAACCTCAAAAGGAAAAATACCGGAGGAAACAACAATTTGGTAAGACTCCTCGCCCGGACCGCATAGCGGCGAACATGGCGAGCCGCCTACACTGATGTCAACAATACCAAATCCACCAGAGTTCAGTGTTCCTGAATAAACAACTGTTGCTCCCTGGTTGAGGGTGAGGACAGCTCCATCCCACCCATCGCCGAAAGAGTCGTACAAATAAAGTGAATAACAGTCCGTTTCCAGGCAGACCGTTTGATTGGCTGGTGCGCCACCGCTGGCAACAGGAATACCAGCGCTGCTAACAAGCTCCCAACTCACCTCGTTTGGAAAAAACCCGGATGTTACGCTTATTTGAAAAGCTGTAAATCCTGCAGGACAGCAATTCGCACCGCCAAGTGAGAAGTTTTGTGTTCCGAAAAATCCTGTGTTGAACGTTGCAGACAACACAACTGTCGCCGACGGACCGGTCATTGTGATGACAGAGCCATTCCATCCATCACCAAAAGAGTCAAACATATTTACCGTATAGCAACCTGCCGGCAGACATACAACCTGATTTGCAGGAGCGAAGCCACTCGCCACCTGAACGTTGGCTGCGTTGACAATCTGCCATGACACTTCAGTGGGCCACACACCGGCACTCACGTTGATGGTATAGTTGGTGCATTGGGCATTCAGACTTTCAATGAATGACCAAAAGATGGCCATAACAATCAGATATCTGAAATTGTAATTCATTTTTGTTCCTGAAGAGGCTCACAGGTAGATCGGGAAATTCTAGTCACAGGATCGACACCGCTCAGACCTGTTCGATAACACCATCCAAAGTAACCGGACTGAGAAATCCGGGTCAACAATTCATCTTCGGTGTAGATGTAATTCTCCTTGATAAAAATCAGAAGATTGCCATTTGCGGATTCAGCTCTAACGTTGCCAATTCCTTCCATCTGATAAAATGCAGATTCAAGATTTCTGCAATCCTGCTCTGACTGAAATCCATCCACAAAAAATTGGACCCATCGCTGCTGGGCATTTAATCCTGAGAAAACAAGTAATAATATTACAACACAAACTGCCTTCTGCATTCAAAAAATGAGGAGTTAAGGTTAATTAAGCAGTCAACTTCAACAAATCTATATAAAATTTTGGAAGTTCTGTTATTGTTAAGTCTGATTTATCAACTTTCAGTGTTGAATGGCCTTTCGTGCAAGGGGAATTTATGATAACGGGAAAATTCGGTACTATACTTGTCGGGTGAATTTCAGACAGTCGCTTACAAAACCCGAACTTGTATTTGCTTTCATAGCCACGTTGCTTGGACTGGGATACTTTGCGCTTGAATTTGCCAATGACAGAGCACAGATGGCAGACTTCCGGGTTTATTACGATGCCGCATCTGCATTGCTGCGCAACGGAAAAGTGTACGGAGAAGCTTTTGGAGTAAGCAGTGGTTTCTTCAAATATTCGCCTGCGGCTTGTCTACCCTTTGTTCCTTTAGCCTTGCTGCCATATACTGCAGCATCAGTTATTTACTATACGCTTGTCTTGTCGGCTATTGTATGGTTTATGATCATGATCATCAGAGCAACAGGTGCAACTGTGAGTAAAAATCAAGGAAGGATTTTGTTGATCGTTTCGCTGTTTATGGCCGACCATCTTGAGCGTGAATTGCATTTGGGCAATGTCAATTTGTTTCTGCTCATTGCAGTCTATTTCATTTATAAAAAAATCATATCGGAGAAAAAATCGCAGGCAGGAATCTTGTACGGAATAGTGCTTTTGTTCAAACCCCATTTTCTCATCCTCCTTCCCTACTGGCTTTGGAGAAAGGAATGGAAACTGGTTGTTTATTCATCTATAGCCATCCTGATTGGTCTGTTGGTGCCCGCTTTGTTCAAAGGCTGGACGGCCAATATGACATTGCTTGGAGAATGGATGGCGGCCATCCGGGATCACAATGTGCAGTTGTATGAAAGCCCGAATACAGTTTATGGTCTGGTTCATGTTGTGATGCCCGGGAGCTTCAATCACAGTTTGCTCATTCCTATGTTGCTTGCAGTAACCGGCTTACTGTATTTGTTGTTCATATCACGTAACAAAAACACAAGTGAACCGATGCGCACTTTTATTGAAGTGTTTGTGTTGGTAGCGCTTATTCCAAATCTCGCACATACCGATACAGAACATTTTATGTGGACATGGCCTCTCATTGCGTTCTCAGTTGTGCAATTATTCCAACACACGGTAAAATTGAAATGGGTTGTAGTGCTTTTGCTCACGATGGCCTTTGTGCCGTATTGCCTCAATTCACCCGACATCGTCGGCAAACAATTGCGTTACCTGTTCGATGAAGGTGGATTGCTGGGACTGGCCAATTTGATGATCATTGGTGTGAGTGTCTGGGTCTTCGGGATGGACTTGCAACAAACCGGACAAAAAGTTTAGTTGTATTTTTAATTTTCATCCTCTTTCCCAAATCGTTCTCTGGTGTTCCATTCTTTCAGCTTCCAGAAATTAATTTTAAGATTTAAAAAGTGCGTGAGAACATACCTGGCATCACTGCAGGTGAATCTGCCTGACAATAGTGTCAGTATGGAATCCACTGCTTTCTCACTTATTCCTTCCTCCTGCTGTGCTGTCATTGATTGCATATATTAGAGTTTTTTTGACAGTACAAATTTGCAGATCAATGATTATTAATTTTTCGGATTACCGTTTTAGAACGCAAGTGCTTGAAACCAAAAAGGTCTCGGAGGAGCCAACTCTTCCACTCTTGGTGCACTTGGTGCAAGTTTTCCCTGTGCTCTTGGTGGTTTGAAATTCTTTCCTCATTCATTTTATCCCAAGGCTTTTTTAACCACAGAGAACACAATGAGAATTGCACACAAAGGACTCGGAGGAGCCAAATATTCCAATCTTGATGCTCGTTGTGGTTATTCGCCTATGCGCTTTAACCCGTTCATCCGAAATTTTAATTTATCTTTGTAGTATTATCCATAAATCATATTTATGAATTACACATTGAATCAATTACAAATTTTCCTGAAAATTGTACAAACTCAAAGTGTAACAAAAGCATCGGTAGAATTGCATCTCACGCAACCGGCGGTGTCCATTCAGCTAAAAAATTTTCAGGATCAGTTTGACATTCCGTTAACCGAAGTAGTTGGTCGGAAAATTTACATAACCGACTTTGGAAGAGAAATAGCTGAAGTAGCCGAGAGTATTCTCAATCAGGTATATGCTATCAATTACAAAACCCTTGCTTACAAAGGTCAACTTACCGGCAGATTAAAAATATCAGTAGTATCAACCGGAAAGTATGTAATGCCCTTTTTCCTGGCCAATTTTATTCAAAACCATCCCGGAATAGAGATATTGATGGACGTTACCAACAGAAGTAAGGTAGTGGAGAGTTTAGAAAATAACGAAGTAGATTTTGCGCTAGTTTCCATATTACCTCATGGCCTGAACATTGAGAAACTAGATTTGCTTCAGAACAAATTGTATCTGGTCGGAAGCGACAAGGTAAAATTCAAAAAGGGCATCAAGACAAAGGAAATATTTAAGGGTTTGCCATTCATTTTTAGAGAAAAGGGATCGGGTACAAGACAAGCAATGGAAAAGTTTATTGAACAGAACAATATCTCAGTTCTGAAAAAGATGGAATTAACATCGAATGAGGCAGTAAAACAGGCAATGTTGGCGGGCTTAGGCTATTCCATTATGCCCTTGATTGGCATAAAAAACGAATTGCTCAATAATGAATTGCAAATAATTCCGATCAAAGGTTTGCCAATTAAAACAACCTGGAGTTTGATATGGCTGAAAGGCAAAAAACACTCGCCGATCTCACTTTCATTTTTGGATTATTTAGAGATCGAAAAATCCAACATCGTTCATGAAAAATTCAGTTGGTATGAGAGTTTTTAGGGGTTGTAAATGGCTATTATGATTTCAATAAAAACTCCGTAAATCAACTAAACTGATGGATTTTTCGTCTTCCAATACTGACCATTTTCGCACAGCATTAAGAACGATCATTTTATCGGTTATATCCGCGCAAGAAAGGAAAGCTGAATGTTTTCCCTGAGAGCATTCGTTTATCTTATTCGCTGCTTATTATTGTACTTGATGATGAATAAGTACATTTTACTCCTTTTGTTAACGATTTCTGCAGCATCGCATGCACAAATCGTCATCAATGAAGCCAGCAATAAAAACTACTCGACCATTGCCGACGAGGATGGCGAATATGAAGACTGGATTGAGCTGTACAACGCCGGCACAGAGGCAGTGAATCTGCTCGACTACACCCTGACCGATGACCCTGAAGTACCCGCCAAATGGGTCTTGCCGGCGGTAACCTTAGAGCCTGGCGAGTACTTTTTTGTCTTTTGCAGCGGCAAGGACAGGTACTACTTCCCTCCTGCTACCATGGTTACCAACACAGGCACTTTTGTGCCTGGTACAGGTTGGAATACGCATGAATTCACCGAGCCTTTCTATTGGGACGGCATCTCCAACATTCTTGTAAATACATGCTCATATAGCTCTCTTGGTTATATCACCAACTCTGTATTCAACCAAACCCAGACTCCTTTTGTATCATCCACATTTTCATACGCCGATGGCAGCGCTTGGGCCTGTACTTCAACCAATGGAGAAACATCTAACTGGCGGCCCAACATGCAACTCAATGGTATTACCATTGGCGACGGTACGCTCCAAAATTGCAATACCTGCTATCCGGCACCTTATGGTAACTGGTACTGGGGCGCACGTCACCAGATGCTTATTCGCGCGGAGGAACTGATCGCGTCAGGTTTGGAGGCGGGCATGATAGAGTCATTGGGGTTTGATGTGGTCTATACAGATGAAATAACTTACGACTACATAGAGATACACATGAACCAAACTTTCTATGATGAGCTGAACAACCAATACCTCAATCAGACCGGCTACAATTACCATACGAATTTCGGCATCTCAGGCACTGGTGAAACTGTGTATCTCTTCGACCCCAATCAGCAGGAAGTGGACAATATAACATTGTCGCTGGAAGGTGTTAATACCAGCTACGGCTCATACAATGATGGCAATGGGATTAACACCATGTTCCAGATTCCTACACCGGACGCAACCAACAACAACTCAGAACCTGCCGATAGCTATGCGCTGGAACCAGTATTTTCACTCAACTCAGGTTTTTATGCCTCCCCTGTTACGGTGACTATTACCAATCCCAATGGCCCTGAATCGCAGGTGTATTACACCCTCGACAACTCAGACCCAACCACGGAGAGCACCCTCTACACCGGTCAGACCATCACTGCTTTTCAGTCGACAGTTTTGCGGGCACGCGCTTATGAGCCGAATAAAATACCCAGCACGATAAAAGTTGCTACCTACTTCTTCAACGTAAATCACATAACACCAATACTCTCAGTTACCACCGACGATAACAACCTCTATGGCCCGAATGGCAATTTTGACAACCCTTTGAACGATTGGTTAAAATCTGCCCACATGGAGTACTTCGACTCAATACCCTCGCATCCGCTGCTATTCTCGCAATCATGCGGCATGATACAAGACGGAGGCTGGGGAGGTAGCCGCACTCAGCCACAGCGCTCCTTCCGCCTAAAGCTGACCGATGGTGTGCTGGGAGAAGAGCCGATAGAGTATGAGATAATTCCCTATTTGCCCGATCGCGAAGTGTACAGCGATTTTTACCTGCGCAATGGCAGCAACCAGTATTTGACTTTGCCATACAAGGATGCTGCGCAGGTAAGGATGATGGCAGAGGCAACCAATAACTATTACTCAGGCTGGAGACCAATATCCGTATATATCAATGGACAATATTTTGGATTGTATGAACTGCGCGAAAAATTCAACTCAGAGAAATTCAAAGTAGAAGACAATGCCACCGAAAGCACGGTGGAAATATTGTCCGTGAGTGCCTTCTATGGATTTGTGTTTCGGGCGGTAGAGGGAGATGTCCAAAACTATTGGGACTCATATGATGCCTACAACCAAATAGATACGCAGGACGAAAACTACTGGGAACTAGCCGATCAATATTTTGATTTGAAATATTACACCGATTATATCATTGGCGAATCCTGGATGGGCAACGTAGACTGGCCGGGCAACAACATCAAAATATACCGCTCTGATGCCACAGACTACAGATGGCGTTTCTGCCTGATAGATCTGGAATTGTCGCTGTTGCCAAATTCATGGACAGACTGCTACACGGATCATATTGAATACATGCTGGGTCACGGTACTGGTAATCCTTATCTGGCCATGTGGAACAAAGGACTGGAAAACGAAAAGTATAAAAACTATTTTATCAATCGGTATGCAGATCTTATGAATACTGCCTATTCTGTTCCCAGACTGCTTGAAATAGAAAATAATTTCTTCAATCAGACTGTAGTGGAAATGGCCAACGAATATCAGCGTTGGGGTGATCCGTGGAATGTACCCGAATGGTTGAACAATTTCAATGAGAACCATCTGGTATTTCAGTCGGAACTTGCCTGCCGCAGCGAACAAGTAAGAAGTCATGTGGTGGACAACTTTGACCTCAACGGTCTGGTGGATGTAACCATCAATGTATCCCCCGCAGGAGCAGGTCGCATTGTGTTGAATACCATTACACCGCAAGACCTGCCATGGACAGGAATTTACTTCAACGGAATTCCCGTCACTATGACGGCAATAGCCAATCCGGGCTACTCATTCGACCATTGGCTTTCAGAGAACATCATACTCACGCCCGATGGCGATTCGGTGTTGGTTCTCAATGTTGATGAATCAGATTCATTTACTGCATATTTCTCCGGAAGCTTTGAACCAACAACTATTGCCATCAACGAGATCAACTACAACTCTGACGAAACTCAGAACTCATCCGACTGGTTCGAACTTCACAATTATGGCGATGTGCCAATCAATCTTACAGGATGGAGTGTTACCAGCGAAACAAATCAACCGCGCTATGACTTGCCTGAGGGTACAGTATTGATGCCGGACGAATACCTCGTTATTGTTCGCGATATGGAAGCGTTCGAACAACAATATCCTGATGTAGATAATTTCATAGGGCCATTCTATTTTGCGCTTTCGCCAACAGGAGGTGCTGTGAAGCTGTACAACGAATACCAGGATGTATTTCTCGCTGTAAACTATTTGGACAGTCTCCCCTGGCCGCAAGTGGCGGATGGAGGCGGTCGCACACTTGAGCTTGCAAATCCATTGTTAACCATTGACGATCCATCAAACTGGTTTGCAGGGTGCATGTTCGGTTCACCCGGTGAAGCTTATCATCCTTGCAGTGAACAAATCGTATTCAGTGAAATCAACTTTTGGTCAGCAGCTTCAGCAGATGCAGGCGACTGGATTGAATTGAGAAACGTAAGCGATCAGGCGATGGATTTGTCCGGGTGGATTTTCCGTGATGACAACACAAACAACTCCTTTGTGATACCCAACCAAACCACATTACAAAGTGGCGAGATGATCGTTCTAAGCAACAACACCCAGTTGTTTGATGTGCAGCACCCCGAAGTTGAAAACCGTGTTGGAGGCTTTGATTTTGGATTTGCTGATGAAGGCGAGATGATGAGGCTTTATGATGCCGAAGAAAAACTCTATTACTCCATGATTTATGGAGCTGCGGAGCCATGGCCGGCAGAGGCCGCCGGTAGTGGCTTCACCCTGGAATTGCTGGATAGTTCGGCCAATGTGAACAGTGCACTCAATTGGTTTGCAGGATGTCTGCATGGTTCACCCGGCGAATACTTCACACCGTGTGTGATCATAAGCGTCGACGAAGAAGAATTGAATTCAACCGGTATGTTGCTGTTCCCCAACCCTGCCGGAAACAATACACGCATTCTGTTTTCAGGAGGATTGAGCAGCAAAGCACAATTGCAACTCTACGATTCGTTTGGACGATTGGTAAACGACATGACGATACCAGCATCAAGCGGTGGTATCAACCTTGATCTAAGTGATCTTCCAGATGGCGTATATGTTGTGCATGTACAGGATGGTACAAAAGAGATGCAGGCCAGGCTGGTTAAGGAAAATTAAATTGTCTGTTATTTGAGGGACGATGAAGAAAACTGCGCACAGAGCGCACGAAGTATGAATAAGTCCATTTTCTTGTGATCGACCTTGATTCGAAGAAATGCCGCCAATTGTTCAGTTAGGCCGAAAGC
>JBEIHH010000105.1:0-8920 GCA_040381475.1 Crocinitomicaceae bacterium
TCCACTGCGTTTAAATATTACCGCTAAGCATCAGAAACTGCTTATCTGGAGGCGTTTTTTTTGTTCTTAATTCGTTCGCGTTAACCAATGATTCTTTATAACCGCAGAGGCCGCAGAGAAAGCGCGGAGAGCGCCAAGTGATAGATGCGGTTTTGATCTCAATGGAGGTATTCCATTTCTGAAGCTGACTTACGCGCTCCGCGTCCTTTGCGTTCTCTCCGCGTCCACTGCGTTTATATTTTACCACTAAGTATTAGAAATTGCTTATTAATTCGAAGAAGTGAAATCACAATTCTTCCAAAGAGAAATCTACCGGAGTTACTTACAGATTCATCATAAACCCTCATAGTTTATTCACCAGCCGTTTAATTCCATGCTTAAGCAACACCACATTAAAGTTCAAAAGCAATCCCAATTTATAGTCCCCTAGTTTCAAATATGTCAGGGTTTGTGCAATATGAATAGGTAGTATACAATCAACGGCCTTGATCTCAACTACGACTTTATTTTCTACGAGCATGTCAATTCTATATCCCCGATTCAAGGATACATCGCCGTAATTTATACCTATAGGCTTTTCCTTTTCAACCTTGAGTCCTTTGTTGGCGAGTTCAAAAAACAAACACTCGTGATAAACACTCTCAAGTAGCCCGGGACCCATATTTCGATGCACGTTAATTGCGTGTTCGATGATTATTGATGCTATGTCATTTTCAGTGAGCGCCATCTGGATTTTAGATTCACTTTTATTTATGAGAATTTTTGGGTAATGCGAAATGAATCATGAAATCTAGTGTGAAACAGACTCTGGTTTTTTTATATGGAATAATTTGCACATGACAATAGCATATTATGCCTGTTGAAGCATAAAAATTCTTATGGACTTCTAATACGCATGGTAGCTGGCTGGATGGATGATGAGTAGCGTGCCGGTTAATTCCTATGTTAAATTGTTGGTATACGGCTCATTTGCATTGTTACCATCGGGGTCTTACAGATGCAATAGAACCAATCGGAATCCCTTCACCCAGATCAATGCTTATATTGAGGGATTGTATTGATATTTGATACTCGCTTAAATTAGAATATATGAGCAATAAATTACCAAGACGTAACTTCATCACCAGGATGTCTCTTGCGGTGTCTTCAGCCATTGCAGCGCCGTTTATCGCCACATACGCTGCTGCCAAAAGCAAGGATGATGAATCAAACTCTGAAAATATGAATCCGATAAAAAATATCAAGCCTCTTGGCTTCAACTGGGATACCCTCGATCCTTTCCTTTTTTGTGTACACCACGAAGATGCTTTCCCGAAGGGCAATGATCAGATGGGCCCGGCCACATCACTCGATGGCCGCAACCTGGGCGATGATTTTATCATCAAAGATGGTTTTCGTATGTACCACGGAAAGGTTGTTCCCGGTTTTCCCGGACACCCACATCGTGGATTTGAAACCATCACTGTGGTTCGCAAGGGCATTGTAGATCATGCGGACAGCATGGGAGCTGCCGGTCGCTATGGCAATGGAGATGTGCAGTGGATGACCGCCGGAAAAGGTGTACAGCATTCTGAAATGTTTCCTCTGATTAGCAAAGAAGAGGAAAATACCATGGAGCTTTTCCAGATTTGGCTCAATTTGCCTGCACGCGACAAAATGGTGGAGCCGCATTTCAAAATGCTTTGGAAAGAGTCGATCCCAAACGTTGTTGTTGATGACGCAAATGAAAGGAAGACAACTGTTGAAGTGATTGCAGGTAATATGAATAATACACCTGCAGTTTCGCCACCGCCAAATTCATGGGCGGCAGATGTGAACAATGAAGTGGCTGTTTGGAATATCAAAATGGAGAGTGGCGCAGAATGGCAACTTCCTGCTGCTAGCAAAGGCGTCAACAGAATGCTCTATTTCTATGAGGGATCTTCACTGGAAGTTGGAGATCAAAAATTGGAAAAGTATTGCGCTGCTGAATTGATTGGAGATATGTCTGTTCTGTTGAAAGCAGGTAACGAAGCCGCGAGCATTCTTATCTTACAAGGCAAACCAATTGGCGAACAAGTGATGCAGTATGGGCCTTTTGTGATGAATACCAAAGCTGAAATTCAGCAAGCATTCGACGACTATCATGCAACGCAATTCGGAGGTTGGCCTTGGCCGAGATACGATCAGGTGCATGCCCGAAGCAAAGGCAGGTTTGCCAGACATGCAGATGGCAGAGAAGAATTGCCGAAGGTATAGGGCTATCCCTTCGTTTATCCCGAAGTGTCTTTAATTGCCGGAAAGGGTTCAGCTCACAATATGCATCGGAAATGATGGTCGGGCTGAATCAGGAAAGCTTTTGGTAAGACGCCAATTGCGGCGATTCCATCGCTGCATTCATGAATTGATTTACAATTCGCATCTGTTCAATGGATATAGTCTTTTATGGCATATTGCGATTCCTTAACTCTTTTCGAATCAGTGCTGTATCGCACGGTCGATGAAAATATTCGCATATATGCTTATATATGCCATATGATAATCGGATCGAATAAGGATTAATTTGTTCTTTTGACTCAGCAATCGTGCCGGATGGGAATCGTGTTGTTAGATAATTCACTTCTAAAACTTGCCAATATGACAAAAATTTTATCACTTATTGTTGCCTTTTCTCTTCTATACGCCCTTGGCGCAAAATCACAATGGTTACCTGATCAGAATACCGATATATTCGACTTACATCTGTTGGAAATACCGCTTGTTCATCATGCTCAGAATGACCAATACAACGCCACACTTTACGAGGACAATCGCATGATCATACAAGAGCTTGACAGCATGCTTGGTTTGATATTTGACACTGGCACAAATGCATATAGTCTGGGAACAAAATCAGAATACGAGTACAATGCCTATGGAAATCTGTCGGAGTATGCTCTTCATTTTGTGAATTCACAGGGAGTGCTCACGCCTTACTGGAAAAATACGTACACCTATGGCGCAGATCAATTGAACATCGACCAGACATTGATGTTCTGGGAAGGGTCAGAGGGTTGGGTCAACAATACTCTTTTGCAGATTGTTTACAATGCCAACAATCTTCCCGCAGAAAGAACACTTCAGTCCTGGAGTACATCTATACAAAGCTGGGTAAATGACGAATGGGATCAGGTTGAATACAACAATGATGATTTGGTCACACAGCGAACGATTAGCTTATGGTTACAAGGGCAGTGGCAGTTTTTTAATTTGTTGGAATATGAGTACGATAACCAGAACAGAATAGCGCAGTACAGCGAATCTGTGTGGGATACGAATACCATGGATTGGAGGCTCAACGAGCAGAAGTTATTTGAGTATGATGACAATGCGAACAGCATTACCGAGACGAATTACGTGTATGATTATCCAAGCGATGGCATGCTGCCGTATAACCGGTTCATCGTGTTTTATAATTCTGAGGATAATATGATCACGAAATTTGAAGAAATATATACCACAGAATGGTATCCTTCATCGCAGGAAAATTATACTTACGATGGTCAAGCCAATCTTATTGAAGGTGTTGTGTCGTTGGCGATTATGGGCAGCGACGCTTATGAGCCCAGTGAAAAATACACCCGCTCATACGACCTTGCATTTGGTCCTGATCAACTTGTGGTTCCTGTAGATGAAATGTTTTCCGGAAATAAATTAATCGACGAAACCAAAGAGGTGTTCAACACATCCTCTGGAGAATGGGATCCTTCATATCACGCAATTTTTTATTATTCTGAAGCCACTGGATTAAATACCGGGGAAATCAATGGTGTTCATGTTGCTGTTTATCCCAATCCTGCGAGCCAGATACTGAATGTAACACTTGAGGCCGATTTTCCGGTTTGGATCAACCTGCACGCTGCAGACGGTCGTTTGGTTTTGCAGCAACAGCTTTTGCAGGAAACATCGGCCATAGACATTTCGAAAATTGCTTCAGGTAAATACACCTATACGATCGATGCGGATGACAGCCATGTCACTGGCCAGTTATTGATCGCTGAGTAATTGAGTCACAAAGGATGAAGAGCCGGGGCGCTGTCTATCTTAAACGCCCCGCTTCAAACCTTTGCTTTTCCTGATATTCACCGAAACTACTTTATACTCCGGACACATCGCCTCGCTGTCACCTATCGATGAAGTGATATCATTCATCTTAATTTCAGGGAAGTGAAAAGTCGATGACAATATACCCGGCTTAACTTCTTCGCTTATCCTCGCCTTTACATCAATCTTACCACGCGGACTGATCACACAAACCATATCGCCATCGGCAATCAGATGTTTGCCTGCGTCTTCGGGATTTATCAGCAATACGTCTTCACTCAGAATCTTCGCATTGTTGGTTCTGCGCGTCATGGTGCCGCAGTTGTAATGCTCCAGCTCGCGGTTGGTTGTCAGAATATATGGGAATTCTGCCTCATGATCTGTGATCTCGCTTGTCTGTTTCCACGTAGCCTTTTCAAACTTTCCTTTACCTCGTTTGAATGTTTCGGTATGCAGGATTTCTGTGTCTGTTCCGTCAGGCAATACAGGCCACTGTTTTCCATTTTCACCCAATTCATCCCATTTCACTCCGGCAAAAAATGGAACGATCTGAGAGATTTCTTCAAGCAATGGTTTCGGATGATAGTCTGCCTGTGGATATCCCATCTTGTTCATGATATCAACAATGATTTGCCCGTCAGGCTTTGTTCCTTCAATAGGAGCAACGACCTGATTCACTCTTTGTATGCGGCGTTCACCATTGGTGAATGTTCCGGATTTTTCAAGGAAGGAAGAAGCGGGTAGTACCACATGCGCCATCTTCGAAGTTTCGGTCATGAAGATTTCCTGCACAACAAGAAGATCCAAACTGTTCATGGCTTGTTTCACATGATTGGTATTTGGATCTGTCTGCACATTGTCTTCTCCCATCAGCCACAATGCCTTGAGTTTGCCACCAATGGCTGCATCATACATCTGTGGAATTTTATAGCCGATGTGCAATGGCAATTTCGCATTGTAGAATAATTCATACTTGCTGTGATATTCCGGATTGGTAACATCCATATATCCGGCACCCTGGTGTGGCTGACAACCCATGTCTGCTGCGCCCTGCACATTGTTCTGGCCGCGCAATGGATTCACGCCGACGCCTCTTCTGCCAATATTGCCTGTGATCATGGCAAGATCAGCAATCAACATAACCGTGTAAGTGCCTTGCGAATGTTCTGTTACACCTAGTCCATGGAACGACATCGCGTTGCCGGCAGTAGCATAGGCAATAGCAGCCTTTCTTACCAGCGACTTGTCTACTCCTGTGATACGTTCAAGCTCATGGATGTCGAAAGCCATGACATGTTTTTTGAACTCGTCATACCCTTCTGTTCTGTCTTCGATGAACTGTTTGTTTTCAAGTCCTTCGGCCATGATGTAGTACAACAACATGTTCATCATCGCCACGTTGGTTCCCGGCTTCAGTTGCAGATGATAAGTTGCATACCGTGCAATCTCTGTCTTCCTCGGATCTATCACGATGCTTGTTCCTTTCATGGCAAACTGCTTCAGCTTGGCGCCCGTTACAGGGTGCGCGTCTGTCGGGTTTGCACCAATGACCATGATGCAATTGGTGTATTGCAGGTCGATGATTGAATTGGTTGCTGCTCCTGTGCCGAATGTGCGCTGCATACCAAGCGCAGTAGGCGAGTGGCATACACGTGCGCAACTGTCAATGTTGTTTGTTCCAATGACAGCGCGTATAAACTTCTGCATCAGATAATTTTCTTCATTCGTGCATCGTGCAGATGAAATTCCTGCAATGGCATCCGGGCCATGCTCTGATTTAATTCTTGTGAGTTCCTTGGCTATATAATCATACGCTTCGTCCCATGTTGCTTCTTCAAATTCGCCGTTGCGTTTGATCAATGGCGTGCGCAATCTGTCCGGATGATTGTAAAATGAAAATGCAAAACGACCTTTCAGACAAGTGTGGCCTTCATTGACATCCGCATCATAAGGCGCCTGTATCGATTTTACTTTCGAGCCTTTTACAGCTACTTCAAGATTGCAACCAACTCCGCAGTAAGTGCAAACTGTACGCACCTTTTCATCCACAGCAACTGATTTTGATTCGAAGATGTCGGAGATCGCTGAAGTAGGACATGCCTGAGCACATGCGCCACAACTCACACAATCTGAGTCTTTGAAATTGTCGTTGAAGCTTTTGATAATATGGCTGTCGAAACCTCTGCCGGCCATGTTGAGCACAAGTTCACCCTGCACTTCATCACAAGCACGCACACATCTGAAACAATTGATACATTTCGAAAAATCAGAAGTCATGTAAGCATGACTTTTATCCTTATCCCGATCAAGATGGTTTTTACCTTCAGGATAACGCACATCGCGGATACCCACACGGGCTGCCACTGTTTGCAGTTCGCAGTTGTTATTTACTTCACATGTCAGACAATCAAGAGGGTGATCTGTCAGAACAAGTTCAATAATATTTTTTCTTAGTTTTTGAATTCTCTCGCTTTCCGGATAGATATAAGAATTTTCGATCACCGGAGTATGGCACGAAGCCATGGCTTTCATCGGACCATTTTCTTTCAGTGCCACATCAACACTGCACACACGACACGAACCGAACGGATCGAGATTGGGTGCGTCGCACAAAGTAGGCACGACATCTTTTCCAAAGTGTCTGCGCATCACGGACAATATGGTCTCTCCGTCCCTGTATTTAAAAGGCACGTTGTCGATATACACGATCTTGGTGTTGACTTCGCTTGAAATCTCGTCCTGACCGGTGAATGGTTTCATGTTCATGGTGCCGCAGTATTAATTGAAATATGGTTTAAGTTCTTCTCCAAAGTATTGCAATGCATTTCTGATAGGAAGAGGCAATCCGCCTCCTAGCGCGCACAGCGAGCCTGTTTCCATGGTGGTGATCAGATCGGTAAAAAGTTCGCGGTCGATTTTGTAATCGTCGTTCATGGCTTTGTTCACCAACTCATATCCTCGGGTTGAACCAAGTCTGCAAGGAAAACACTTGCCACAACTTTCATGAGCGGTAAACTGAAAAAGATGTTCGATGTATTGAATGATTGGAAACTCCTCGGGAATACAAACCACTGAGGCATGTCCAAGCAGAAAACCTTCTTTGGCAAACGTGTCGAAGTCAACTGAAAGCGCATCGGTTTTATGAATTGGAACCAGTCCGCCTAAGGGTCCTCCAATATGCATGGCCTTCACTTTTTTGCGAAATCCCTGACCCAGATCATTTACTACAACCGACAGCGGAGTTCCCATATCAACTTCATAAATGCCCGATCGGTTGAAGAATCCATCGAGTGAAATGAGTTTCGTACCGGTTGATTTTGCCGTGCCTATCGAGGCGTATTTTTTTCCTCCATTCAACATGATGTAAGGAAGGTTCGCAAGAGTTTCTACATTGTTGACGACAGTTGGCTTGTTGAACAAACCATGCTGCGTTGGATAGGGAGGACGCACGCGCACTTCCGGGCGCTGACCTTCTATTGAATTGAGCAAAGCTGTTTCTTCACCGCAGATATAAGCTCCCTGAGCTCGGATGACTTTAAATCTGAAATCGAAACCTGAACCAAGAATATTTTCTCCTAACAATTGAAGTGACTCTATTTCGCGAATGCAGTTTTCAATGATGGTAATTGATTCGGGATACTCACCTCTGATGTACACTGCGCCTCTTGTTGCTCCGGTGATGTATCCTGCTATCAGCATGCCCATAAGCAATGCATGGGGTCTCTCCTCCATGATATATCGATCGCTGTATGCTCCGGGATCGCCTTCATCTGCATTGCAAACGATGAACTTCTGATCGTCCTCAGTTTTTCTGCATGAGTCCAGCTTAAAGGCCATCGAAAATCCTGCGCCGCCTCTGCCGCGCAAACCGGAGTCCTTCAATTCAGACAACAATTCTTCCGGCGATCGTTTGAGGCAATTGCGAAAAATGTCGTAGTACTGGTTGGTTTCGCCATATGGCGCCGTGAGTATAGGCGTGCCGTGATGACCGACATGATAGGTTTCTTTGGTAAGCTGTTGCTTTGATTTTATTTCTTCAAGAAGATCAATGTCCTTTCCGGAGTAATTCAATCCACCGGTATGGAAGGCATTGTTTTCATGACAACGGCCCAGGCAACACATTTCACCGATTTCTTCATCTTTGAATTGCTTCCCGATTTTTTCACGCAACTGATCTTGAGTTCCCGCTGTCAGGCATGAACTGCCGTTACACACATATACTTTTTTTCCTTTGTTTTCAGGTCGAAGGAAATCATAGAATGATGTTGCGCCGTAAACGGTTGATTTTCCAACCAGAAATTCTTTGCGGATTTCTTCCAATTGCTCGCGGTCAGGAGTGCCGGTATCTGCGGCTGCAACACCCAGTTGTTCGAACAGATTTTTGTCCAGCCCCTTGCGGCCTGAAAGTATGCTGATGTTTTTTGACATATAGGCGTGTTCCGTGGTCAGCAACAGGGCAAAGTGCCCCGTTGTCAGGTGCAAGATAGGGAAATTATTGATGCACAGTGAACATCACGGATGCTGAAGCAATCGGGCCGGAATCTGGCTATAACTTCACGAATTCCACGCGCCTGTTATTGGCTTTACCGGCCGGCGTATCGTTTTTGTCGGCCGGTGCGCTTTCTCCTTTACCATCGGTTTCCATGCGCGAAGCATCCACCGCAAATTCTTTTGAAAGGGTTTCCTTCACCGCGGCAGCGCGTTTTTTGGAGAGCTCCATATTTGCGGCGTCGTCACCATCGCTGTCTGTATGACCGATGATTTTCACCTTTACGCCGGGGTTTTCTGTCAGCACAGCAGCGATGTCTTTGAGAGCTCCGTAAGACTCCGGCCTGATGCGGTCGCTGCCACTGTCGAA
>JBEIHH010000106.1:0-8890 GCA_040381475.1 Crocinitomicaceae bacterium
ATTTGACGCCTTTTCTTCAAGCATTTGCGCTTCCATTCCTCTGGGAATATTCGCTTTACAGAAATAGTATGTTGCTTTTTTAGGAAGAATAGCAAGCACACGATCAACGTCTTTGTCTGCAACCATACCTAAAACGAAATGCAGATTTTGGTGAGTTGTTTCATGGATTTGTTCCACCACTGTGCGGAGTCCATCTTCATTGTGAGCTACATCTGCGATGATTAAAGGATGAATGCCCAACTGTTGCCACCTTCCCAGCAACGATGTGTTCTCAACGACTCTTCTAAATCCATCAGCGATTTGTTTTTCGCTGATCTTCCACCCTTTGTTTTTCAACTGCAGAAGAGCAGCATAAGCCGTACGTCTGTTTTCGTGCTGGTAATTTCCCCGCAGGCTTGTGGAGGGCGTTTCTTTCAGCGATAACAAGGAAGCATCAATCAGTTCTGCATTTGAAGTTTTTGCTTTATCAGAAATTACCTGTACCGCTTCACTTCTCATGGGGCCTGCTACGACAGGAATATTTTTCTTGATGATGCCTGCTTTTTCCGCTGCTATAAGTTCAATGGTATCGCCCAACAGATTCATGTGATCCATACCAATATTTGTGATTACTGCGACTTCGGGCAGAATCACATTCGTGCTGTCGAGTCTTCCGCCAAGGCCTGTTTCGATAACAGCGATTTCAGTTTTTTCTTTTTTGAAATACCAAAAACTGAGTGCAATCGTCATTTCGAAGAAGGAAGGCTGAATCGCATCCCAGGCAGACTTGTATTCATTCACAAATGCGGCCACATCTTCCTTTGGAATCATCACACCGTTGATCTTAATGCGCTCGCGAAAATCTTTGAGGTGTGGTGAAGTACATAAGCCGGTTTTGTATCCCGCCTCCTGCAACACGGAAGCAATCAGGTGCGAGGTACTTCCTTTGCCGTTGGTGCCGGCGATGTGCACCGTTTTCAGCCCCAGGTGCGGATTTCCGACGATCTCAAGCAGCTTGTGCGTATTGTCCAGACCAGGTTTGTATGCAGCCGGACCTATGCGATGAAACATTGGTAGCTGCGCATACAAGTAATCCAGCACTTCATGATAGGTCATGATGCTGATTAGTTGAGCGTGAACGTAATCTTGATTATACCCTTTTGTTCACCCTTACCACCGGCACTGAATTTGGCTTTTTTAGCCGCCTGTTCAGCAAGTTTGTAGAGTTGTCCATTACTGGTAGTTGACTTAGCCGGGTTGGCTATCGCCTTGGTAACATTTCCTTGAGTGTCTACCCAAATGTCAACGACAACTACACCCTCATCAGGAGCTGTTTCATTGATACTTGGCTTACGTGACATGGTCCTTCCCTGAAGCGTAAAGCTGGAATTCATTCCACCGCTACCTGGTCCAGATCCTGGACCTGTTCCTGGACCCGTGCCTGTACCACTGCCACCTCCTTGACCGCCACCATCTCCCATACTTCCACCACCACCCATGACACCCTTGCCATCGATAGACCCATCTGAGGTTCCTTGCTGGCCACCGCCAGTAGTATTGCCGTTTCCACCCTGGCTGAGTTGACCAAATGCGTTGTTCAGGTTACCAGAAACCTGCTGCTCTTTGGGCTTGGTGGTATTGTTCGTGTTGTTAGGTTTTGGCTTGGTTTCAGAAGGCTTGTTGTTATTGATCACAGGTGATTCAGCAACGGCATTGTCATCAGAAATAGCCGTCAAATCTTCTTCCGCTACTGGCTCAGTAGTGATTTCTTCCTGAATCGGAGCTGATTCCATTTCCTGATAACCAACACCATCAACGTAGGTTCCCAGTCCTGCAGCATCGAGTGACATGAGACCTGTGTAACCCAATCCGCCATTGCCACCGCCACCGCCTGTTTCGCATGAACGGGCGAGCATGATAAGCAATATCACAAGGGTGGTGTGAACGCAGATGGTTCCAAACAATGACCATCTTCTATCGGTTGCCAGGATTGTATTCATAACTATTCATCTTTGGGTTTTGTCGCAATAAACGGATTCCATCCGTTTTGCTTCAGTACAGCGAACAACTCAATTGTTTCACCGGTTGGTACCTCCCGATCAATATTTAACACAACTTTTTTATCAGCACTGTTGTCGAGGATAGCGCGAAGGCGCATTTCCACGTCCTCTTTGGCTACTTCAACATTGTTAACCAAGTAGCGCAGATCCGGTGTTATAGTGACAGTAACCGTCGACTGAGTTGGCGTGCCGGTAGCGGTTTTCGGCAAGTTCACCTGCTCTCCGTTTACCGCAAGTGTACTTGCGATAATGAAGAATATGAGCAGCATGAAAATGATGTCGGAAAGAGCCGACATTGCTGGTTCAACATGAACCTTGTTTCTTCTCCCGAAATCCATGCTTCTTAAGTGGTTGGTTGTTCAAGAATGTCCATGAATTCTACCGCATGTGCTTCCATCTTGTTTACTACCTTGTTTACACGGGTAACTAGCGTGTTGTAACCCACATAAGCAATCATAAATACGATAAGACCCACAGCAGAAGAAATCATTTTGAGATACAGACCTTCTGAAACCGTGCCAATCTGAAGGCTTCCAGCCTCAGCAATATCTCTGAAGATTACTATTACACCGAAGACTGTACCCAGGAAGCCAAATACTGGAGCAACACCGGCAATGGTCGCCAGAATACTCACGTTGCGGTCGAGTTTCGCAGTTTCAAGTTTGCCTACGTTTTCGATAGCTTTTTTGATGTCTTCCATGGGCTTGCCAATGCGGCTGATACCTTTCTCGATCATCCTTGCCACCGGCGTATGTGAGGTACTGCAAAGGTTGCGGGCACTGTCGAGTTTACCCTGACTTACATACTCCTTGATTTTGGCCATGAAGTTTGCTTCTTCCTTATCTGCTCTGTTAATTGTGAGGGCTCTTTCAATGATTACGTATACCGCCAGAATGCTCATGATGAGCTGTGGCACATAAATATACCAGCCTTTGATAAGCTGATCGAGAATATTGAAATTACCAACAGGCGCATTAACCGTCGGAGGATTGATGGTGTTTCCGGCGTCCTGAATGGCTCCGGAGAGGTTTTCCTGCAGAAAAAAGAGAATATCCATGATTTCAAAAAAAGATTTTACAGAAGTTGGTAGATGAAAGAGGCCATGCAGTGTGACTACAAGGCTGAACGCGAAAATTGCGAATGAATTGCCTTGATTGAGCAACTCCCAAAAAACTTATTTAGTAGGTTGTGTTGATAGAGATGGAAGTTGGTGAGATACCTTGTGCTGAAATCAGGACGATTTACAGCATCATCTCCAGTATGTAAACACCACAACCGGCAGCATAACCAATGAATGCCCATGGTGCGATTTTTCGCAGGTACCAGGAGAATGTGATTCTTTCAATGCCCATGACTGCAACTCCCGCAGCACTGCCAATGATGAGAATACTGCCACCGGTGCCGGCGGTGTATGCGAGAAAATGCCAGAACGGACCGTCCTGCACAAACAAATCCTGCCATACATCGCCTGTTACACTTGCGGCGACTTCGTACATACCCATGGAAGCAGCTACCAGCGGCACGTTGTCAATCACAGCTGACAACAAACCGATGGAAATATTGATCGCATAAACATTGCCCATGGTGTCTCTAAGCCATTCTGATAGTGTGAGCAGGTGACCTACTTCACCAAGCGCACCCACTGCCAATAGAATTCCAAGAAAGAAGAGTACGGATGGCATGTCTATTTTCCTCAATGCCTGCAAAGCGCTGAATCTTGAGCGCTCTTCCATGATTTTTTTGGAATGAATCAGCTCGGTGATCATCCAAATAAAGCCAAGTGAAAACATCATGCCCATGAAGGGTGGGAGGTGAGTAATCGTTTTGAAAATCGGAACAAATAACAGCCCTCCAAGTCCCGTCAGAAAGACTGCATTCTTTTCAAAATTGCTTGCCCCAATTCCTTCTGAATTCTGCACGGCGGGTCTTTCAACATCGCCTTTCACCATAAACGAAAGGAGTGTCAGCGGCACAACAAGGCAAACAACACTTGGTAAAAAAACTTCTCGAATGACAGGTAACGTAGTAATTTGTTTCCCGATCCAAAGCATGGTGGTTGTGACGTCGCCAATGGGCGACCAGGCGCCTCCTGCATTGGCTGCAATGATGATCACACCGCCAAAAAACCAGCGGGTTTTTTCTTCAGCGATGAGTTTTCGGCTGAGGCTGATCATCACAATGGCGGTGGTCAGATTGTCTAACGCTGCCGAAAGAAAAAACGAAAGAATACCTATGATCCATAAAAGGGTGACTTTCCGCTTGGATGTTATTCTGTCTGTAATGACTTTAAATCCTTCGTGTGCATCAATGAGTTCTACGATGGTCATGGCACCCATCAGAAAAAGTAATATTCCTGAAATTTCTTGCACATGGTGCATCAGTCGCTCGTCGAGATGCGCATAGACATCGCCATGTGATGCAATGGCGTGCGTGTCATCAACTGTTACTGATACGCCTCCTGAAATGTAGTAGAGCATCCAGCAAAGCACGCCGGTCAAGAGCGCGGTAGCTGCTTTGTCAATTTTCAAAGCATGTTCAGCCGTGATAAAAAGGTAACCGACAACAAATACGATGAGAATTGCAATGGCCATATTTAAAGAAGTTTTTTCAGCGCAATTTCGAATGCTGATCTGGTGATGCCCACTTTCGATTTGTTTCTTTCATGAACGAGTTCCAAAGCTTCATGAATGGTCTTAGACGTGTCATTGAAAATTCCCGCATCGGTCAGGTCTACATCGCCGTTGCTCATGAGGTAGGCGAATACGCGCGCCATACCACAGTTGGCAATAAAGTCCGGAATCACGCTAACATGCTCATCAGCATATTCTGCAATTGGTCCGTAGAATATCTGTTGATCTGCGAACGGCACGTTTGCTCCTGAACTGATCACATGAAGTCCGGCGTTGATCATACGTTTGATTTGATCATCGGTAACAAGTCTTGAAGCTGCGCATGGCAGAAATATATCGGCAGGAATGTCCCATATCTTGTTGTTCACCTCTTCGAAACTCATGAGGTTTGGAGCATTGAGCTGCATGTTTTTACGGTTAAGGAAAAGCTCGCGTATTTTCTCGTAGCCAATTCCGCTGTTGTCTACGATGCCACCAGCACGGTCTATAATTCCGGTCACAACTGCTCCAGCTTGTGTACAGTAGTATGCAGCAGCAGCAGCCACATTGCCCCATCCCTGCACGATCACTTTTTTGCCTGCAATATTTCCTCCCCACAGGGCATAATAATGTCGCACTGCTTCAGCAACACCGTAACCGGTGATCATATCGGCAACTTTGAATTTCTGCGTCAGATCGGGCGAGAATTTTTCATCTTCAAGGACTTTGATTACACCTTGTCTGAGATTTCCGATGCGTTTTACTTTCTGAGCCTCTGTTGGACCGAAGTGACCATTGAACACTCCTTCCTGGGGATGCCAGATTCCGCATTCTTCGGTGATAGGTATCACTTCATGAATTTCATCAACGTTGAGATCTCCACCGGTACCATAGTAGTGTTTTAGCAGTGGTGTTACTGCTGCGTACCAGCGCTCAAGGACTTCGTGTTTTCTTTTATCTCGCGGATCGAAATTGATACCGCTTTTTGCGCCTCCTATTTGTGGACCGCTTACCGTGAATTTGATTTCCATGGTTTTAGCGAGCGATTCCACTTCACGTTTATCAAGTCCGGCCCGCATCCGGGTTCCTCCACCGGCAGCACCACCTCTGAGTGAGTTGATTACCACCCAACCTTCGGCTTCGCTATATGGGTCTTTCCATTCGAAAACGATTTCAGGTTTTTTTGATTCGTACTTGTGCAAGAGGTCTTTCATAATCTGAAATAAGAACGCGAATTTATAACTGCAGGACCAATGGCAATCAATAAATCGCACCACTGACATGATCATGGGGCGCGCCTGTCACCTGGCTCAGGCAGTTGACTTCTCCCCGCATACGCAGCACACCCAGAAAGGCGAAAATCAATGCTTCCTTGAATGACACGATCTGATCATTCGGAATTACTACTTCTGATTTCGTGCATGAACGAACTCGTGATATCAGGTGATGATTGTATGCGCCGCCTCCCGTGACTAGAATGGGTGATGATTCATTCATTGTTCTTGCTATTTGCATGGCAATATGCTCGCTGACGGTTGCCATCAGGTCGGCAATATTTTCACTTTGTCCTGAAAGCAAAGGCAGAAATTCATTTTCAAAAAATTCCCGACCCAGTGATTTGGGGATGGGTTTATGAAAATATGAAAGAGAGTTCAGCTTTTCGAGCAATGCACCGAGCACTTTTCCTGAAGCGGCAATTTGACCACCCGCATCGTATTCTTTTCCCAATTTCTGAGCAAGAAAATTGAGCGGGATATTGCACAGACTGATATCAAAGGCAGATATATTGTTTTCATCTTTGATCGAAATATTGGCTATACCTCCCAGATTGAGACAGTACTTGTAGTCAGAGAACAAAAGCTTGTCGCCAACAGGAACCAGCGGTGCGCCCTGGCCACCGAGAGCCAGGTCCTGTGATCGGAAATCAGCAACTACGGTTTTGCCACATAATGAAGCAATGTGAGCAGGACTTCCAATCTGCAAGGTGAGTTTCTTTTCCGGCTGATGAAAAACAGTGTGTCCGTGTGAGGAAATGAAGTCAGGAGTGAAGTCGTTTTTTTCGATGAAACTTTTGGTCAGATGACCGTGAAGCACTCCCAGGTCGACATTAAGTGTAGCCAGTTCAAGTGCGCTGGTTAGATGTGCGAGCATGAGTCTTTCTTTCATCAACCCATTGTAGCCAATTGTTTCAGCGCAGTGAATGCGGTATTGCCATGAGCCTTCATGATAAGTAAAGCTGCAACCGGCGATATCCAGACCATCGAGGGATGTTCCGCTCATGAGTCCGATGACACGATATGATTTTTCGTCTGGATGATGATTCATATTTGGCATGCTCAAAGATCGGCTGTCATCTGGATGTAGTTTGCTCTTGTTGCTTTTCCGGAAGTTCCCATTGCAATGTCAATGATAAGGAGTGAAATGCATTTAGCAGCCGGCCTTCCGCACGAATTGTTTCAACCGGGTTGTTGAAGGTTGCGTGAACAGCGTGACTGTATATTCGTTTCAAATCATAAGTTGCACGAAATCCCAATCCTGATTTGAGCGACTTCACATATAATCCGAAGTTCAGTGACGCCTGGAGGCCTAGCCAGTGAACCTGGAGTGATGAGGGAGTGACATATTCAAGTAGCATGTGATGCAAGTTTTGCATGCTGGTATGCGTTGCACCAGCGGCACCGCCCATCAGAATTCCAAATCGTTGATTACCCTTAATTGGCTGAATGATTTTCACGGCGGACACTAACGAGTTGGAGTTTATTTCACTGGCAATCGTCAGCGAAGGCCCCTGCATGTTGATTTGACTTCTGATGTACTGTAAGTCAAAGAGCAGGTTGTCTGAACTTATAAAAAACGCCCCAAAGGAGTAGATGCGGGAGTCGAAATCGAAATAGAGCTGCTGATTTGTGTTTGTCAAATCAGATTGCCATCTCACCCTCGACCGTCCGTCATCGTTGCCAATACTAAAAGTGAACCCACCGTGATTGAATTGGGCATTCATCTGGCAGTGAAAAGCAACAGCAACGATGGCAAGTGCATGAAACCATTTCATTTTACTTTCTCCCAAATATTGCCATCGGTGCATTTGATGCGAATCATTCCATAATCAGGAGAAAAGTAAATCGAGTCAATTTCGGCGTAGGATTCGGTTTGATCCGGCGCAAGAGCAAAAGCCTGGTAAGCGGTAGTATCCTGATGAAGGTAGGTGATTTGCAAGTCGTTTTCCTCAGACAGGTCGGGTATTGTAAATGAAGCGCCAACAAAGCGAATTTTGTTTTTTGAAGTGAGCCGATCAACGGCGAGTGAGATGAGTGTATGATCTGTCTGATGCTGAATATGAGGATTTATTTTCACCACCTCACCACATTGATGATGGTGATAACTGTGAACACTGCCGTCAATCTGAGGCGCATCAAATACGCTGACCTCAAAGCAGGCGTATGAGTCATTCTTAAGTTGAATGACTTGATTGTTGTTAATGTTTCTGAATATGGGTTCGCGGCATAATTCAAAGATGGCCGTTGATGGATAAATATCATAATCCTCTTCTGCATTGCAGCTCGCGAGGAAAACAATTACCACTGATATGGACAACAACTTATTCAAGCGAAGATGTGATTATCGAAAAGCTCAGGCAAGTTAAGAATGCAAACACAATAATTGAACTTAAGTTGTATTAACACGGACATTAGAAATATCCAATAATTACTCATTGTTTGATTTTATCCCAAAACTGACCGTCAGATGTTTTTATTCTAAGAATACCAAATTCATAAGAATAAAAAATGGAGTCGACGAAATGAAGCGTGTGAAGCTCTTCCGGAGCAAGTGCATACACCTCAACCAAAGCAGTATCGTAGACCGAACTGATAAATGTGGTTAGCGCACTGTCAATTGTAAGTGGATCCGGCAAATCGAACATCGAGTTGACAAAGGAAACTTTTACGGAGTAGGAACTATGGTTTGGACCTGCGTAGCTTTTAGCAGTGGCAATGATAGCGTGGTCTAAAACGTGATTCATCAGTGGATGCACCTCGATGGTTTGTGTGCAGCGGTGTAGATGATGTCGGTGCTCGAGGTTAGAGCTCTCCCGATGTTCATAGGATGAGTATTCAACACAATCAGGTTGTCCTATCCGAAGTTGATTCTAAAGCATTTGGAAAATTTGAGCAAGGTAAAGTTTATTCTAATCCTTATGCTAAGGCATTTGCTCCACAACCTACTATAAAAGAAGCTGAAGAC
>JBEIHH010000107.1:0-8701 GCA_040381475.1 Crocinitomicaceae bacterium
AGTCATGCGTAATTTCTCATTCTCCTCCGTGTTATCTTCGCTCCGGTGAACTCCCTCGTGGTCATAGGTGGTGGTGCGGCCGGCTTTTTTGCCGCTATCAATGCAGCTGCGCTCAATCCTGACCTCAAAGTGACCATCCTCGAAAAGTCGCAGCATCTGCTGGCCAAGGTCAAGGTAAGTGGCGGAGGAAGATGCAATGTTACCCATGCCTGCTTCGAACCGAAAGAGCTGATCAAAAACTACCCACGCGGATCGCGCGAATTGCTCGGACCATTCCATCAGTTTCAGCCCGGTGATATGTTTGAATGGCTGGAAAGGCGGGGAGTGCCTCTCAAAACGGAAGGTGATGGCAGGGTTTTCCCTGTAACAGATAGCTCCCAGACCATCATCGATTGTTTCATGGATGAAGCAAAGCGGCTGGGGGTTTTGGTGAAAACAGGGGTTCATATCAGTTCATTCGAAAGAAGGCAGGACATGTGGCAGATCCGTTTTCTGGATGGTAATTTTTTGGAAACCGATGCCTTGCTTATAGCAACCGGTAGTGGTGGGACCATGCTCAATCAGTTGCAGAAACTTGGACATACCATTGTTGATGCGGTGCCTTCTTTGTTTACTTTCAATATCAAGGATCCGCGCATTGAAGGATTAGCAGGTGTATCAGCGACCAATTGTGAGGTGCGCATAGAAGGAACAAAATTCGATGCGGATGGCCCTGTATTGATTACCCATTGGGGATTGAGCGGTCCGGGTATTTTGCGATTGTCGGCATGGGCTGCGCGCGAATTGTCCAAGGTCAATTACGACTTTATTATCCGGGTAACTTGGGATACCAGATTCAGCAGGGAAAGCTGTATTGAGTTTTTGAAAGAGTGGAAAATTGAACATTCACGAAATCAGGTCAAGGCATTCAGTGCAGTGAAAATTCCACACCGCTTATGGGTGGCTATTCTTTCCGGATTGGCAGGAGTTGGAGAAATGAAATGGGCTGACGTTTCTAACAAGAACATCGAACAAATTGCCGAAGCAGTATGCGCTTCTTATTTCCGCGTCAGCGGCAAAAGCACTTTTAAAGAAGAATTTGTAACAGCAGGCGGCGTTGAGCTCAAAGAGGTGGATTTCCGCACAATGGAAAGTAAACTATTGCCGGGGCTGTACTTTGCCGGTGAAGTGCTCGATGTGGATGCCATTACCGGAGGCTTCAATTTTCAGGCTGCATGGACCACAGCCGTCATTGCAGCCCGACACATTACCGGTGCCAAATAGGTCGGTTTTCGCAGTATTTTCTTTTTCCGATTAGATTTGCCCCATAACCAATTCAAAAGGACTGTGTCGAACAATCTCCTGAAGGGAAAAAAGGGTATCATCAGTGGTGCTCTCAACAATATGTCGATCGCCTGGAAAGTAGCTGAAAAGGCTCATGCTCAGGGTGCGGAAATCATTCTGACCAATGCTCCGATTGCGATGAGAATGGGCGAAATCAATGAACTGGCCGCTAAAATTGGCAATGCGCCAATTATTCCTGCCGATGCCACTAACCTGGAAGATCTCGACAATCTTTTCACGAAATCGATGGAACATTTCGGTGGAAAATTCGACTTCGTTTTACATAGCATTGGTATGAGCCCGAATGTGCGCAAGGGCAAACATTATACTGAAGTGAACTATGAGTGGTACAAACAAACACTTGATGTCAGTGCCACAAGTTTGCACAAGATGCTCAGCACTGCGTGGAAAAAAGATGCGCTCAACGACTGGTCTTCGGTGGTAGCATTGACTTACATCGCGGCACAGCGCATTTTCCCTGATTACAACGACATGGCTGATGCCAAAAGTTTGCTGGAAAGCATTGCACGGAGTTTTGGATACCATTACGGCACAGCCAAAAAAGTGCGCATCAACACCATATCTCAATCACCTACGGTTACTACGGCAGGAAGTGGTGTGAAAGGTTTTGATGGTTTCATCAATTACTCAGAATCCATGTCACCACTGGGAAATGCCGATGCCAATGCCTGCGCGGATTACTGCGTGGCTATGTTCAGTGATCTGACACGTTATGTTACGATGCAAAACCTTTTCCACGACGGCGGATTCAGTGTTACCGGTGTGACGCAGGATGTGGTGAACCGTTTCGGTTCATGAGGATATGGGGAAGGATAAGCTGAAGAAGTGGGCGGAAAACAAAACATTTCCGCATGTGTTTGAACCGGAGTTACTTCCGATTATCAGAGAAGGCAAAACCTTCATGAAGGGGGAGTGGCGCAATCAGGTTTTTCACAATTCAAATCCGGTGATCATAGAATTGGGTTGCGGCAAGGGAGAATATACCGTTGGCCTCGCGCGACGCTATCCCTATAACAACTATATTGGTGTTGATGTCAAGGGACATCGCTTTCACAAAGGCGCCAAGGAAGCACTCGAGGAAGGGCTGAAGAATGTCGCTTTTCTGCGCGCGCGCATTGAATTCATCGAATCCTTTTTTGACAAAGATGAAGTGGACGAAATCTGGCTCACGTTCAGTGATCCGCAGCCGCAGGATAAAACAGGAGTGCGCAGAATTACTTCAAAATTTTACGCAGAGCGTTATCGGAATTTTCTAAAACCCGGAGGGTTGATTCATATCAAACACGACAATCCGGGCATTTACCAGCTTGCGTTGGAAGAATTTGGCAACGATCCCGGTTATACGATCGAAACGCACAGTTTCGATGTATACGGCGATTATCTGAAAACCCAGTCAGCGGAATGGCAGGAGATATTGCAGATACGCACGTATTACGAGCAGATGTGGCTCGATGAAGGGAGGGTGACCAAGTACGTGCGGATCAGGATGAATCCGCGCACGTGATCACATGATCAGGTCGTGGTATTCGGGATGTGTCTGCATGAATACACGCATATAGGGACATGCTGGCAGTATGCGCAGGTTGTTCTGGCGCGCGTAATCGGTGATGCGGCGGGCAAGTACCCCGGCAATTCCATTACCTTCAAGGGACTTTTCTACTTCGGTATTGTATACTTCAATACCACGGTTGATGGGGCGGTATCTCATGAACGATACTTTGCCTTCGATGTGTATTTCGAAGCGGCATGCTGAAGTATTGTGTTGTATGGGGTTCATAGTCATAGCAGTCAAACTTTCGGCTGCAAATTGAGCTGCCAGTTTTTGTTGATGGTAGAAAATGGGATGAACCACTTCAAATTGTATACCAACGACGTGTCCGGATGCCTGCCAGTTTTAAAAAAAAGCAGCCATCTTTCGGTGGCCGCTCTTATGGTTAAAGGCTTGTAGAGTGCTGCATTTCATGAAAACTCCCAAATAATCTAGAATAGCAGTTTCCCAACGTAACTTATTCATAAATTGTAAGCAACGAAGATTTCAATCCTTTTGAACCGTGCTTTTCAGTAAGCTTTTTGGAAAGGTTTGTGCTTTGTAAATCGTGTTTTAAATTCACGTTATTAGATCAAAGGTGTTTTATCGTAAGCCAAATCAAATTCGAATCCGGAATTTGGCTGATTTCAGCAGGAATTTGGTCGGATTTTCAGAATCGTCTTTCAACTTGGCTATTTGAGGCGACCCGAAAGCCGTGAGCGTACATTATCATGGTAATAATGTTGGAGGTACAGGTTATAAACCAAATGCCTTGTATCAATGTGCTTTCGATAAAAGCATGCGTAAAGAAGACAATGAGATTATAAAAAAAAATACCTATCACAAACCAAAGAAGATATGACTTCGAATTCGAGTTTGGTGTGGTGAGTTGCAAAGCCACATATGCTGCTATAAATGCAAGCATCATTTCATAACCAGTGTCATAGGTAGCGCTCATTGCACCTGATGTTAACCAGTCTTCTTTGAGCATGAAGTAGAAATAATACCAAATCGGAATCAACAGGATTGCAATCGTAAAAACCACACGCCGGTAGATTTTTGATTCAAGAGTCAAGCCCAGGAAAATGGTCAGGAAAATGGAATCTACCAGTGAATATATATTCTGGTTGGCATGGGCATATTGAAGCAACATGTAGGATTTGCCGCTGAGACTGTACCACATACTCATATTGTCGGTCATAAACCCGTAGAGCAGGAAAAGCCAAAATGCCAATAGCATTTTTGATTTACGCAGCGTATAGACTCCAATAAATAGAGGCAGAAGGGCTGCAAAAGTTGATATGCTTTGTATGAGATGCAATAGCGGATTCAGAATGGGTTTTTATATCATACAATAGGTGGCCACGACTTTTCAAGACAAATATTTCCTGGATTGAGCATAGGCATACCGTTTACATCAGCAGCAATGAGTACCAAACGTATTTTATCATTGTTCAATTCACCATCAAACCCGAATAATACAAAAAAACCAATTGCCTGGATAGTTCCTTGTTGAAGAAATCTGTTGTAATCGAATTCTTTGGTGAACGCAAATCCGGCCTGAACATAGCCGGCATCATATTGAAACCTGTGAATGTATCGCTGATTGTCTTTGCTCACGGTTGTGCCTCTGATTTGAGGCGGCAAGGGTAAGTTTGTATTGTATCGCAAATTTTGCAGTGCATCCAGCATCGAAATTTCGTTAGCATATTGTGCTGCTGTGAATGCATCCATCACAATATTTGATTCTGAGAATAAGTCTTCATCATCAATTGGTATATCCTGACTTTTGGCCGGGCATGCGTATGCGATCTTTTTGGCCATATATAAAAGGGTATCTTGATTATCAGAAATGCACGGATAGATACAAATACCTTTAATACCCTTTTCGCTATGGTTATGCGACAATCCTTCGTCAATCGGAATGAAATTGCCGGCTCCTACATTGTTGCCGAACGTCCGACATGGAGCGTTTTGCCAGAATTGCATGATGTATTTTGCGGCTTCTGTTGGTTCTATTATTTGTATTTGTGGTATTTCTCCACACAGTGTACTCTGGGCTGGGTTGCTCATAAGTTTTTTCAGGTAGATTTTTTCAAAATTCCTGTGAGAATTTCTGTGATCCAATCAGAATCAGAAATCGACTTGAACCGGCTATTATCCGGTGAAGAATGACAGGAATTTGGATTCATCCAAGATGGTGCATTCGATTTTACGCACGAAATAGACGGCCTAATCGTGGTGGAATTGTCATTCCATCACAACCTCTTCAACGCTTCCAGAAACTCTTCTTTTTTTCTGCGGGATACTTCCACGGTGCTGCCATCTTGCATTTCGATGGTGCCTCCCTCGCCTTTGATATATTTTTTGATGTGGTCGGGATTGACCATGTGCGACTGATGCACCCGCAGCAATCCTTCCGGCGACAACATTTGTTCACAATCTTTTAGCGAACGCGATACCACGATCTGGTTGTGATCTGATAAGAAAAATGTCGTATAAGTATTGTGCGACTCAAGTCTGATGATGTCGCCAATACGCACAAAGACAAATCCCGTTGATGTGGGCAGTGCGATTTTATGATTGCTTTTGTGTGTTTCCTTCATATTGAGCAGCATTTGCTGCACATGGGTTTGCACGTTGCTGCTGCGCGGATTCAGGAATCGGTTAAAAGCCACCACAAAATCCTCATCGCTGTATGGCTTGAGTAAAAAATCGACTGCCGCAACCCGAAAGGCCTGAACGGCATAGGCTGCATGTGAGGTGGTGAAAATAACTGAAAACCTGATCTCCCGGATCGACTCAAGCATTTGAAATCCATTCATTCCGGGCATTTCAACATCCAGAAACAACAGTGCAGGTGAATAGCGCGCTACCGCAACCAACGCTTCCTGTGCATCAGCACAAACGGCCACAATTTCAATTTCCGGAAAGTGCTTTTGGATGCGTCTGGAAAGCTGTTCTCGCTGCGCCGGCTCATCGTCAACTATAACAACATCGATACTGTTTTTCATCTTGTCTAATGAATAGGTATGTTAGGCAGTTTTACTTCTGTAATGGTACCGCAATGAATTCCGTGTTCATTTTTCAACGATTGCGACGAAAATGAAGCATCGCGCTTTTCAAGTTCTTTGATCGCCTGAATTTGATCATGGACAATTGAACTTCCAAGCGATCGCTTTTTACCGGGCATTGCAGAGGCAGAAGAGGGCTCGGTATTCAATGTCCCGTTGTCAGCGATCCTCATCAGCAAAACTTCATCATTACCTGAAATATGAATGCTCAACTTTGCATCTTCCTGTCGGCTATGAAATCCATGCCAGATGGCATTTTCTACAAATGGCTGAATGATGAGCATGGGAACAGCTGTATTCCCGGGGTCCACTTCAGGATGCAATTCAATGTGGTAATTGAACCGGTCACCAGATCGCATGCGCTCCAGGTCGAGGTATGTTTTCAGGATATCCAGATCCTCCTCCAGACTGATCCATCGTTTGGTTGAGTTTTCGAGAATGCGCCGTGTGAGGTATGAGAACTTCAGCAGATAATCTCCCGCTTTGTCGGTTTCTTTGTTTTGTATGGCGAAATGAATGGAATTGAGGCAGTTGAATATGAAGTGTGGACTGATCTGTGCACGAAGTGCTTTCAGTTCAAGTTCCAGTTGGTGCTTGCGGATTTCATTTTCCCTGTTTTTTCTAAAGAAGATAAAAAAGATAAAAATGAAGGCAAGCAGAAAGGGCACAAGGGTGATCATGGCCACCCGGGTTATCAATTCGCTTTGATCTTGTAAGGTATCTCTCACATGATTTTTTTGTTGTTCAAAACTAAGCGGAAACCAATACTAACCTGAAATGAAGTCTCCGATTTGATATTTATGTAACAGCCGGGAAATTTTCGACGATGTTTTTGTCATAAATCCCACTTTCCCTCCAAATATTTTAAATCAATTCTTATCATATGTCAACATGAGCGATGTTATGCGCAATCGGCGAGGGTAAGCAGAAATTTGTGGGAAACACTAACAAGTATACAATGAATAACAATTACATTTTTCGAATTGTTTTTTTAGCATTGACACTGTTCAATGCTTCGTTTGCGATTTCGCAAGACGGGGGAGCCATTTTTGAAGTCGGGCCGCTGATGAACCGCGCCCGTATTGTGCCCATGGCCACAACCTTGGAAGATGGACGCGTGGTGTTGTTTGGAGGTCGTGAATACGGATTTGTTTCGTGCACCTACGCCGATATTTATGATCCTGCTTTCAACACTTTTACAGAGGTGACCATGAACAATCCTCATGACGCCACCTGCGCCATCAAACTTGAAGATGGAAGGTATTTCGTTTCAGGTGGTGGCATGAATTCCGGTATTGCTCCCGGCTACAATGTCACTGAAATATACGATCCTTCGGACGATAGTTTTACACTGTCTACTCCTATGACTTACAGCCGCATGCAACACAACGGAACTCAACTTGCCGACGGAAAAATTTTGATTGTCGGTGCCTGGTACAATCCGTCCGGTGCATCAACTCCTGAAATTATTGATCTTCAGGCTGGCACAAGTACTTTGACCGGTTCACTGAATACTTCCCGCTCTGCCCCATACGTATTTCCTTGTGATGATGGAAATGCCATGATCGTCGGTGGATTCGAGACGTATGCCTCAGCATATTATTCATCCATTGAAGAATTTGATCATACGACCAATTCATTCACCCCTGTGAGTGATGAGCTGATTGCAGGTGAAACAGGATGGTTGGCAAACACCTATTCGGTGAACAGACCTTCAGCCGACTACCGGATGTCTGATGGAAGGTATATTTTTCGTGCTTATCGCTCTCAGCCAGTGTTGGAATACATTTTGGTGATTTTTGATCCTGCTGATAAAAGCTTCACCAAACTTGAAACGATGGAACCTCTGTTGGGCGGCGAGGCCGATGGAAGCATTTACGATTTTGTAGTTGATATTCCAAACAACAGAGCATACCTGCTTGCGCAAGCCGAAGGAGCTTTGATTCCTGAAGTTGGAATAACCGGAGTGGATTTAACCACCGGCTATGTGCAGCATCCAACAACGCTTTTTTATCCACCTTTTGGTGAATATTTTTATCCTACGTTGTCATTCATGCCTTTCAACGGAAAGATACTTCTGACCGGAGTGTCATCTGAAAATTCGTCGTATTTCTATGCTACCAATAAAACATACCTCATTACACCGGATGAGTTGGTTGGCTTGCAAGAAACTCAGGTGGCTGCCTCTTTCGGGTTGTTCCCGAATCCGGCGGTGGATCATACTACAATCAGCTTTGAATCTGCTGCTGCAGGTCTGGCCGAAATCAGAATTCACGATGAATCCGGCAAACTCATCTGGTCACAAGTAAGATCTGTTTTCACCGGAAAACAACAGTGGCAAATTGATCTTTCGGGCATGGGTTCGGGTATCTACAATGTTGGGATATATCTGGATGAAACCAATAAGGGTGCGCTTCCTTTAACATCTACACTCATCATCCGTTAATTTTTATGGTGTTAAAAACAGCGCACTGAAAAACTAAAAGAACTGAAGTCGGAGTTGATGTTAATCTTCCATTCGTCTATGGCAGATTCGCCGCAACTCCGGCTTTTTGCTTGTTGTTATTTGTACAAGCAGCAAGAACCACGAACAGAAATGACAATACCAACATAACGTCTTTCTGATGGTTCTTGAAACAACATTTTTTGATCGTAACTTTACGAGATGAAGGTACATCGTTCTTTCTGGTTTGTGACCTTGCTTCCTATTGCAATGTTTATCGTTGGATGTTCTCCCACTGCTTTGGTGAAGCCG
>JBEIHH010000108.1:0-8546 GCA_040381475.1 Crocinitomicaceae bacterium
AACCCGGATTATGCAGTCGAATTTCTATTCCGATCCAAAACACCTTCGAATACTCGCACTTGCTCGTTTCGGGTGCTCACCGTGGGGGTGACCACGGCTGTGCGCCCGAAACTTGCGCGAGTGCTCGTCTTCTTTGGTGTTTTGAATCTCATGAACGAAATCGACTGCATAATCCGGGATTATAACTGATAGTGTGACTCATTTCAGCGTTTTGGAATGAAATAAATTTTTCGGATTACTGTTTTAGAACGCAAGTGCTTGAAACCGTTCATCTGATAAATTTTGAACACACCTGCACTTCTATCATTTTTCCACATGTTCATTTCTTGCGCGAGGAATATTATTCATGTAACTTTTCAATCTGCTACGTTCGCTCCATGCAATCGAAACAACTTGAACTGTTCAAATACTTCACGCTCGCGGAAGAACGTGACGACGCACATACATCTGCCTGCGCAATGCTGCGCGACTTTATGGAGCAGATGGACTTCGACAACATCCAACTCATGTTAAGTGAAGTAGAGACCTTGGGAGACATTGACTCTGCAACCTATTTAAACAAACTTCAAACGGCCTTTCTCTTCATGCGCATGTCGGGCAACACTGCACTGGAATCGGCCGAAGGGCGATGCAATCGGTGTTACCCGAGTGTGGCCTCTTTTACGTTTAAGGGAGACAATATACCCTGGCACATCAGCTTTTTGTTTCATGTTAAAGACAACAAAGTGGTCGACATACACGAGTGCTCTGCTGTGTGGACTATGTTTCCTGAGCTCGATGGCGGTATGAAGTTGCATTTAGATGTGCCGGATTTCTTGCTGAAAGATGCAGATGGCGCAATGGATGATCCGCCGTTTTGAGGTTAGTTGAAAAAAACACTGACACGGATAACTGGAAAATCCTGCTTTACAGCCCCCCTAATTCCGGAGTAAATAGATCCAACCTGTTCTGAAACCTAAATCCATTTCATCCTCTAATTTAATGAGCGATTTATACCAAAAAAGACAGATGAAAATGAGGGGGCAGTTTGGACCGGAAAAGAGGGGTCAGGTTCGCGGGATTTTCCAATACCCTCCAGCAGACGGATTATTCTACTTTTGAACGATCCTGAAATCGGGAGGAGGTCAACAACATAAAAAGTATAATTTTGGACAATAAGGTTTGAGGGGAGCTTTCAGATTGACGCAGATAAAATCTTGGTGATGCTGTATCTTATCTCACCAGGACCACATGTCCCTTAATCGGCGGATATTTCCATTTCTCCGCGTCGCGTTTGAAGAGTTTATCTTCTGATCCTGGTTGTTTGTTGTAGATGATTTTCCATTGATAGACGCCATCGGGAGCAAAGTATTCGCCTCCGTTAACACTTCCGGTCCAGCAATCGTTTGGATCACTTGAATAATAGACTCGCTGGCCCCAACGGTCGAAGATCCATATTTCAAATGAGATCAGATTATCATGCGCAACGCAGAATACATCGTTGATGCCATCGTAGTCGGGGGTGAAACAGTTGGGCACGAAAAGATAGGGTGCTTCGCATTGTGCAAGGTCCATGCTCGTATCTCCGATGCATCCAAACTCATCTGAAATGCGGAGGTAGATATCGAGCAGCGTATCTCCCGGAGCAACTTCGCCGGGTCGGAAGGTGATGGATGGATCTGCTGTATTGAAGAGTTCATCATCGATCTCCCAGTAATACGTTGCATAGTTGGAGGAAGTATATATCCTCACTTCTTCGGTGGGTTCCAGAAAACAATTTCCATCATAGGCTATTGATGGCTTTGGTATTTCATGCACCGTCACAAAAAGTGTATCCATCCCCGGACATTGATCCTCGATGATTTGTGTCAGTTGGATTTCATAGGTGCTGTTGTCTGGAAATGCATACTGAAAGTTGAGACTCTGGAAGGTGGTGTCATCTTCGATGATATGCCAATAGAATTCGCCCTGCAGCGGCGAGCTCTCATTCTCAAAAATCACCGGCACATTCATGCAGGCACTTCCGGCAATGGCTTCCGTTTCCGGCGTTGGCCGGATGTAAACCGTTGCCAGGTCGTCATCCACGCCGCATGTTCCATTCACTTCAATGTTCACAAGGAGAAATTCATCAGACAATCCATTGGGTACAATAATTTCCGATGGCCCGGTGAAGAATGGATTGATGTCCGGAACGAAGCTATAGGTAATGCTAAAAGGTCCCGAACCGCTGATCGACGCCGGTGCGATATCCAGCGTGTCACCCGGGCAAAAACCATCGGGATATTCCTGCATCGTCACCAGTACATCCTGCGGCTGAATGAGGATGTTGAGGTACTCCACGTCTGTGGTGCACTGGCCTGTAAGACTTCCAATAACGGTATAGGTGGTAGCATTCAGCACCGCATTGTAGCTGGTGCATGGTATGACAATATCCTGTGGTGCAAAGTTGTAAATAACACCATTGCCCATGTCAAAACTGGCGGCCGTTATTGTGGAAGATCCCAAATTGACAATGTCGAGACAGACTTCTTCTCCTGCGCACAACAAACTACCGGAGGAAACATCCATCTCCAGATCAGGCGCTGCGTAGACAAGAACTTCTCCCTGCCATTCTTCTGTGTTGCACCCGCCATTGGTGATTTCTATACTTACCGGATAGGTGGTGTCTTCTGTTATACTCGTATTGAATTGCAGGTTATTCACTCCTTCCTGCAGTGAAGCAGCCCCCTGAATGATTGCATCTGCGGTCAGCGCGTAATTCAGATTTTCTCCCTGAAGTATACCGATGTTGAGTGTAGCTTCACCGGTGCAGGAATCACTGACCATGTCAATCGAAAATTCTATGGGCTCAACAACGAATACGCTGGCGCTGGTATCCAGCGAACAGGCGTAGCCTCCTCCATAGAGCACCTCCAGCTGATAACTGATATCCCCCGTTAGCCCTTCGAGAATTACGGGACTGGATGTATAGTTCTGACCATTTACGCTGAGGTTGAAACTTTGAAAATTACCTGTGATAGGAAAGTCCTGTTCGAAACACAAGGTATCAGCGTTATCCGGTAATCCCGGAATATCGATGATATCGATCGAAGCACAGGAAGTATCTGCACAGTTGAGCAGGGTTCCGTCAGGCAAGTTATAATTTCCTTCAGCCGTTTGACAAATTTCGCCCGGTGAAGTGTCTGTAATATTCCATGCTTGTGGAGCAAACGATGCAGGCGCATTGCCGAGGTCGATGGAAGATCCGGCGTAGGAATAGTAAAATTGAATTTCATCGGCAGACACCGGTATTGCGTTGATCGAAACGCTGCTTTCAATACACATGACATCTTCCCCCAGGGTAAGAGACGGCTGAGGCGTTGCATAAATTCCAATGTAGTATTCTGTAATGCCGCATCCGGCTGAGAACGAAATAAGGTATTCACCCGGTGCTGCATTCTGGGGTATATTCCACACATATCCGTTGTAGTTACCATTCGCAGGTGCTGAGGCGGGCAACGCTGTTCCGGTCCATGTGCCATTGCCAGTCAGGGCAAGTGTAGTACCGGAACACAGAGCGATGTCCTCGGTTTCCAGATCTTGATTTTCGATGTTCACCTGGCACGAATCTCCGTATGTACAGTTGTTGTCACTGGTGAGCGAGTAGATCAGCCACACGGTTGTATCAGAACTGATCCCTCCGCATTGTGCAGCGATCCAGTTGATCTGCGGAGCAAGTCCGGAGATCGTTTGATTGCAGACTGTCCATACAGCAGCGCTGGGATATGCGATTGGCCAGGATAACAAATCATCCAGCTGAATCACCTCATCCGAAGATTCACAGTAGACATTCCCGGTGATGGGTGTGCAATTCAGCACAGGAGATTCCTCTACGTTGATCAGCACGTTATCGGATGACAAGCATCCGTATGAATCCGTTGACTGAACACTAACACTTGCGTCATCCGCGAAGGGAGCGCTGTAAGAGGCATTACCTCCTGTTTGCACGGTTGTGCCGTTAACCTGCCATGTATATCCATCGACGTCAGTATCTCCAGGTGAAATAGTCGCCAGAAAATTCACCACTGCATTGCCGCATATTTCGGTATCATCCGCAGTGAGTGTCACTTCACTGTAGTGAATGCGGATGGGATAATTAGTCACGGAGCATCCGCTGTTGTATGTGAGTATATGCAAACCGGTATCTGCAGGCAAGGGAGTCCAGTTAAAGCTAGTTCCGGTGAAATTGTCCGGAGCCGAGCCCGGAAGGTCATCAGTATTCCATTCGCCATTTCCCGCCTCATTGATGGTGAGCAGACTTCCAGCGCAGTGATGTATGTCCGGGGAGTTCACCGTCCCCTGGTATTCCACTTCAATCTCGCAGGTATCACTGTAGCTGCAGCCTGCATCCGTTGTAAGGCTGAAGGAGAGGTCCAATTCCAGCGGAGCCGCAGGAGGGTTTCCAAAAAGCGAGATCACTTCACCCACGGTAATCTGGGTAGCGTTGATGGCTTGATTTTCGATGGTCCAGTCTGCGGTGGAAGGGTAGCTTCCTTCAAAAGACAGGTAGTCGGTAAAATCAAAAACCGCATTCACATCCGATTCACAATAGGAGGGACTGCCACATGATAAAGTGGGGGCTGATTCCACCGACACAGTGATGATGGTATCCGCTTCACACAAATTCACATCCGTTGCATGAATGGTGAAAGAAGCATTGTTGAACAAGGGTGCACTGTTGTAGCTTGTCTGGTTGCCGGGCTGATCTGCGCCATTGATGGTATATTCGGTGATATTGGCAGATGCAGGAAGAGTGCCCAGATTAAAGGTGAACACATCCCCACCGCAAATCGTTGCAGCATTTCCTGTAACAGTCAGAAAAAATGGCGGGTATACATCGATCGTATCCTGCAGCGGACAATACCCCGGGCAGTTGAGTTGGAGATAGGTTGACTGCGATATGATCATGTTTGACGGAGCTGCCACCCAAGCTGATCCATTGAAGTATTGCCAGTTGCATCCCGCCTGCGGACTCAATGCTGAAAGATTTATCGATGCGCCCGAACACACGAAATCTGGAATATTAGCCGACACGGCTGTTCCGAAATTTATTGTAATACAAACAGGCGTTGCTGAACCACAGCCGTTTTCAGCTTCGACTACAACCGTATAGCTTGCCAAAGTGTTTGTAGGCAGATTCCATTGGTATTGACAACCATCCGTGCAAGGCTGGGTGAGTAAATGCTGCTGCGGAAGCGCAGAAGAAGAAAAGACAAGCGTACCACTGGGGTTGTTGCAATTCGTAGCTCCTTCATAGACGGCGATGTTGAAGTCAGACAATGCGCTATAACACGTATCGATACAGAATAAATCATCCAGACAGATGAAGCTGCCGCTATTGCATGCATTGAACACCGGATTGGAAGCAGTGATGACCGGGTTGGAAGCAGCCAGAAAATCTTCTGAGAACGTAAGCGTGCCGCAATTCTCCACCTGAACGGTGAGTTGAAGCCGATAACTGCCCTTGATGGATATAGGAATGTCCGGGCTTGTTCCTGTATAAGTATTGATCAGCGTTACACCGGGCAATTGATAGAGTCTCCAGGTGTAAACAGGACTTCCGCAAGTGAGGTTATTGATGGAAAGAATTTCAGGTGTAAGCGCAAAAGGAATGCAGGTAGCAGGAGGAATGCCCATCGAATAATTCAATCCGAGCGAAGCCTCGGTGATAGAAGGATATACACAGACGTTCTGAGAAAACATATCTGTTCCGCAGGCAGAAGAAATATTTAGTCGCACTTCATAGTTTCCCGCAGCAGCAAAGGTGTGATCCATGTGTGCGGTAAAATCGCCGGTAGTTGGTGGCACATCGGCGTTAGTAGCAAGGTTGGTAATGGTCCAGTTAAATTGCGGCTTGCAAATGCCGGGGTTGTTGGAGATATAACCGTTGTCGAAGAGCCAGTCAAATGAAAGACTTTCATTCAGACAAGCCGGAGGAGTAGAAGCGACGCTGAATTCGGCATCCACCGGAAAACCAGCACCGAAGTAGGAAGTATAGGGTATACCGGGAGGATCACAGGGGCTGCTGCTGAATGAACGAATCTGAAAATTGTTATCAATGTTGCAACCACAGGAAGAAACATTTGGCGTAAATTCAAAAGTAGCAGGAGGGACATCGTACCAGGTTGTATCCAGCAAAATTGCGCCTGTTGCTTCACAGATGAATTGGACCCTGTATGTAGCATCGGCAGGATTTTGTTGCCAGCTTCCCGTATTGAATGTGATCGTTTCACCCACACAATAATTGTCTACACCTTGCTGGGTGCAGGTAAACTGTAGGTTTTGCAGGTCTGACTTGTAAACAGCATAGGTCTTGGTAGCGCTGCATCCATTGCTGTCTTCTATGGTATAATCGAAATAAGCGTATCCTGTTTGCGAAGAAGGATAGGTGATATTCAGCGGAAGCGTTTCCACCGTGTTGGTGGCAAGATTGGTAAAGGTGAAAGTTTGATTGGAGGCGCCGGAAGAGTTCGAAGCGGCATTCGATATGATCAGGTTGTAATCGACATTGCTTCCAACCACACAAAAAGCGACAATGCAGGTATCACCCTGATCATTGATGGGAGGAGGAAATCCGTTGGCTTCTATATTGACCAGCGGTTCAGGGCCATTCACGGTTACGGTAGACGTAATATCGTCGCTGCAGGGAAGCGTATTGTCAGTCGCGGTGAGTGAGACCTGGTATTGACCCGGTCCGGGGAAGGTAACAACAGGATTGGCTGCGGTTGAAGTTCCACCCGGAAAGCCGAAGTCCCAGGCGTATTGATCGATGATTACACCGTTGGCTGCGGATGAATTGTTGGTGAATGAAACCTGATAGCAAGTGGACAAATTGGACTGGTTATACACGAACGCAGCCTGAATATGAGCGAAGTTGATGGCAACCGGAGTTGGAGCGAGGTTGCCATTGGCGGATGTCACAGAGATCGTGACCGTGCCGAGTCCATCATTTCCGCTGTCGTTCAGGATAAAGGAGGAAAAATTCGCCAGAGTACCCGCGTTGAGAACATCACCAGCAACTGTGTAAGAAGATCCTGCACTTTCCCCGGTAATATCGAGATAATCCACCAGTGCATCACCGCTGCAAGCGAGCACAGCGCCGGACACACACGTCGGACAACTGATAGTGGGTTGAGCAAAAGCCAACATAGGCAGGGCCAATCCAGCCAGTAGAAAAAGGAGTCGAACAAGGAAAAAACGTAACCCGCGCGCGGGGAAAGAATTCATTGTAATTAAGTTGATCGGACGCTTCAAAGATAGGTGGGATTGCGGGAAACATGGACCAAACTCTCGGATGAGAATGTGTTTAGCTTGAAAATCCCGATGTGTACGATGAAATAATGCAAAACTTATTCAATGAATGTTATTCATTAACAATCTTCAGCGTGGGACTGGGGTTTTGAAGGCGTCCCTCAAACCCCAGTATTTAAAATCATACTTATTGAGATGTTGGGCTATGTCGTAAACACTGGTCATTTAGTCGATGATTGTTTGAGCAAACTCTGCTTGAGGCCATCTCAAACAGGTTTCAGAATTGCGCGCTGGCGGGCTTCATGGATAAAAATATCCTTTCACACAAAGGTCTCAAAAGGAGATATCTTGATAATATAACCATGAAACCCGCCATAGCTGCAAGTCCGCTGTTATGCGGCGCTGAATTCGTTTTACTTCGACACCAGTAGTTTTTTGTTTACTACTTGTTCGTCAGTGTAAATGATAATGTAAAACATACCAGCAGCTGGAACTTCAATACTTGTTTGTGTTCGTCCAGATGTTTGGAATGTAGAAACTACTTGTCCCAATGAATTGGTAATCTGAATTTGTCGTGCAGATGCAGGGTGACTTACAGACACGATGTCTTTTGCTGGATTTGGAAAAACAGAAATGGCATTGGATAGGTTGAAATCTTCAATGCCAATATCTGTAATGCTAATGGTATCTGAACAAGGGTTTCCGCATGCATCAGGCAGAGAAACACAAACAGTATAACTTCCGTTTTCAGTGGCAAGGTATGTAGTGCTCGTTGCATTAGGTATGATGGTGTTATTCAAATACCATTGGTTGCCTGATGAAGCGCTGGAAGTAAGCAAAAGACCATTTGAAGTGATTGTAGGGACTTGAACATCCGGCAAAACATTCACGACAATAGTATCAAAGGAACATCCATTAGCTGTTAATGTAACGATATTCTGACCAACATTGTTAAATATTACATTTTGAGGGTTTTGAATATTAGTTGTTGAAGGACTGTTGTTTAAGCCAAAATCCCATTGCCAAGAAGTTACATCTGTTGCGGAAGAACTAAAATTTAATGAATCTCCAACACATGTTGAATCGGAAGTCGATGTTATTAATGCATACTCCTGAAAGGATGTAGTAATAGCAAATGGGTCGTTCATTAAAAGATACGTTTGCCATCCTGGAACGCAACATCCTGTTGATATGTATTCTGACACTCGAATATAGTAAGTGCCATCAGATATTATTGAAGAAGCAGAAACAGGCTGGCCTAAATTTGTGGCTTGAAC
>JBEIHH010000109.1:0-8536 GCA_040381475.1 Crocinitomicaceae bacterium
GATCCCGGCAAGTCAAAGTCTGTCACTATTTCATACGCTGTTAAATCGCCGGAAGGAAAGCCTGTAGAGGAAATACGATAGTACCCTTGTCATGAAAATACCTCTGTTCAATACAATAATTTGTCTGGTCTTTTTGAAGTCATCCCTTGGACAAGCTAACTTCTATGACAGACTCGCAGATTCATCATTGACCCTCACCAGACAGGTGGTTCAATATGATGCATCCTATTTTCAGATTGGTTATCCGAATGGAGATGTACCTGCAAACAAAGGCGTTTGCACCGATGTAATCATCAGGGCATACAGAAAACTCGGCATTGATCTGCAAAAGGAAGTGCATGAAGACATGAAAGCCAACTTTAAAAAATACCCAACCAATTGGGGGCTGACCACAACAGATAAAAATATTGATCACCGGCGTGTGCCCAATTTGATGAAGTTTTTCGAAAGACATGGAATAACGAAAAAAATATCCCGTGATCCGGCAGATTATTTACCTGGGGATATCGTTTGCTGGAATCCCATGGGTGGAATGACGCATATCGGAATCGTTGCGCGTCAAAAATCCGCAGACGGTAAAAGAAATCTGATCATTCACAACATGGGATCTGGACAGGTAATTGAAGACTTCCTTTTCTCCTATAAAATCATCGGACATTACCGATATGGTCTTTAAACCCGGATTATGCAGTCGAATTTCTATTCCGATCCAAAACACCTTCGAATACTCACACTTGCTCGTTTCGGGTGCTTCCCGCATGGGCGGGATTGAATAACACCGTGGGGGTGACCACGGCTGTGCGCCCGAAACTTGCGCGCATGTCCCGAGATATTCGGGGAGTGCTCGTCTTCTTTGGTGTTTTGAATCTCATGAACGAAATCGACTGCATAATCCGGGTTAAAAATCAAAATCAATGAATACTCATAAAAACAAACAAATGAAAAAGCTGATCCTCATCCCAATCTCCCTGCTACTCTGTATCACTTTCATACTTGCCCTTGAAATACCAAGAAAAAGTATGGTGTATATGATTACTTCGCCTGCTGCCGCGAACTTCGTTGCCGTTGAAGACTCTTCCTTTTGCGGAAAAACATTGCAAACAGAATGGCTCACATTGCGTGGTGGTACTTCGAACAGCTACTATCGGATTGATACCATTGCCCGCACCTGCGATCTTTATCTCGAAGTACAGGCCGGCAACTACACGCCTCCGGCAAGTGAAGTGCGCGTGCCGGTAAATTTATCTGTGGTCATCGATCGCAGTGGTTCAATGGGCGGAGATAAATTGGAGAACGCCTTGAAGGCTGCGCGTTTTCTGGTGGAACAATTGCAACAGAGCGATTATTTATCCATTGTTACCTATGATGATGGAGTTACTGTGCCCATTGTATCGACTCCTGTAACGGATAAATCGCGCATTATTTCAGCCATCAACCAGATTGCCATTGGAGGCTCTACCAACCTGTGCGGTGGCATGATGGAAGGATACCAGCAATGCCGCAATACATGGCAAAGCGGAAGAATAAATAAAGTGTTGTTGCTGAGTGACGGTTTGGCGAATGTGGGTATTGTGAGCACAGAAGAAATTGCGCGCATTGCCCATAACCAGGACAACCAAAATGCCATTGCCATCTCCACTTTCGGAATCGGTATTGATTACAATGAAGATTTGATGACCAAAATTGCAGAATCGGGCAATGGCAATTATTACTTCATAGAAAAAGCTGCCATGATCCCCAATATTTTCCAGAAAGAACTGGATGGATTGTTGAAAGTTGTTGCGCAGAATGCGCGTCTTGAAGTAGATCTGCCTTCGGGTGTTACATTGAACAAAGCATTCGGCAACTCTTATATTCTCGAAAATGGCAAGGCGATCGTGAACCTTCGCGATATTTATGCGAACGAGAAAAAAGCAGTGATGCTTCGTTTTAATCTGACGAACGATTCGCAAACTGCCATTCAATTCAATGCACGATTGATCTATGATGACGCCATAACCAAACTTACCGGTATCATGATGCCGCTTGAGTTCAGTATGTCGGGTGTGTCTGGCTGGTCGGCGTACAACGGAGGTAATCAGAACTGTATTCTACGCCATGTAGTATTGTTCGAAGCCAACGACAGGCTTGAACTGGCCATGCGAGAAATGGAAAACGGAAACTATCAGCAGGCACAGGGATATCTTCATCAGAACAGCATGATCATCGACCAGGCCAACAAAAACATTGGACTCGACAAAGAATTGGTCAAGATGAGTCAGCTCAATGAGGATTATAAAACGAAGAGCGTCGACTATGAAAAAATGTCGGTCAACGAGCAAAAGACATTGCAAAAGTCTTCGAAGGAAAAGAGTTATGAAGTACGCAAGATGAAGTAGGCTTGAGCTGTTAAGGGCACTTCCGAAAACCCTGTATATGATTCGACGAAATCCGATTTTCGCATAGAATGACGATTGTATTTCGGGCGAAAATTCGCCGAACCCTTCACCAAATCTCAGTTACAGAGCTCCAGCTATGCTCCTTCGATTTGGCTCGACTTCGACGATTTTTCGCACCGCGAATCACACACAGGATTTTTGGAAGTCCCCTTAAGGTCATATGACGCCTTTCATCATGACACCCCAACGGTGTTGGTCCTGCTGTGTCCCCTCAAAAACAAAACCCCGGCGGATGCCGGGGTTTTTAAGATTAGATGAATGATACTTGATCAAGCTGCCAACTGTGTCAGTCGGGTTTGCAAGGCCGTGATGTACTCATCAACTGCCTGAATCTGCTTTTCCGCGCTGTTCAGATCCGACTCTTTCTCAAGCAACGCCGTGGCTCCACGCTCACTCATTCTGCGGTTGAGCTTCATCAATTTCAGCTCAAGTGATTTCTGCTTTTCAATGGCATCAAGCTTCGCTTTTCCTTCAGGAGCTATGGCTATGAAGTCATTTGTGGTTTGCAACTCGGCATTGGCCGATGCAATGTCTTCCTGCAATTCGGTCGTGTCATCGGCGTATCCATCACGTTGGATATTCATGACTGTCTGTTTTGCTATGAGACTTGTTCTTGTTTCGTTGGCGTTGGCAATCAAATTATTGCATTCTACTACCGACGATATATTATTTACTGAAAATTCCATATTAAAATTTATTTAATGAATAAAAATGATTCCGGATATCGCGTATCGTTTATGATACCGGGCCATCCGTTGCCCGTTTGAATGTGTATTTAGAAGACACTATGGCGGTGGATCAATATCTTGCACCACCTCAATGGCCAGAACATCCGACACAACGACGGTAGCAAGTGATGTGGTCGTAAGGCCTTTTTTATTTCTGCGGCCGCGTCCTCCATTGTGCTCCGTATGCTCATGTCGCATTCGTTGCTGGTTGAATATGTGGTGAGTTGTTTTCATTCCGAACATATTGTTTTTGTTTCAATGTTCGGGGCAAATGTTTCGATGATTCAGACTTCAAAAAAAATCACTTTTCGCTATTTGCGTATGTGTCAAATGAGACCAATAATTTTTATGTAAAAGTGTGGTTACTTTCAAAAAACATCGACAAAACAAGACAAAAAGCCAAATTTGAAATTTGAAGACAGCCGTGCATTTTGGTATTTCACATCGGCAAAAAAAAAATAATCAGATTAACGGGTAAAGTGCATAGGTGTTTTAACCACAAAGGTCTCAATGGAATTTCACACGAAGGAGCACGAAGAAAACTTCGCACAAAGGTTCACGAAGTGAAATGCGCACGAAGGTCACAAGTACTTGCGTTCTAAAACAGTAATCCGAAAAGATAATCATGAATAAATGAAATTCAACCCGGAATGAACTACTGAATAAGTGCCATACATAGCGAAAACCAACAAGAAAGCACCGCCGAAATCAATAAAACCCTTTCATCAGCACATCTCTCTCCGCACGCAAAGCCTCGAGTTTGGCGCGCACCTGCAGAATGATACTTATATCCACTTTCAATAGTTTTTTCGTATATCGAATCAATTGTAATTCGCGCCATTTCGATGCTATTGCACGAGTATGTACATCAGCGATAATTTGAAAATCCATAGATTCTGCTGCATGCTTAGCAATAAGATAATCCCGGCGGACATTCTCCAATGCCTCAATTTTCATTTCCATTCGCACAATCTGTCGCTGTAAGTTTTTCAACCGCCGCACAACAGTTTGAGGCACTTTATTGACCCCGGGGACTTCATTCTTTGGCTTTCTGGCAGATTTATTCTTTACTGAAACGGCATTTACAAGAACCTCAAACAAAACCTGGCTCTTTTCAGACATCTTTCTCTCACCGAATTCAATCTTACTCTGCATGGAAGGCGATTGGTCAAGAAATCTCGCCATTTCAGATTGGTTCAATTGCAACGCTTTTCTTATGTCCTTTAGTTCCATTGTATGCCTTTTCATTTTCAACAATCCAATTGTTCAACGAGTTCCAGATATTAATACCAAAGCAAAGTTGTCACAATTTTATGTTGTCACAAAATTAATTTGTACAATTCACTTTTGTGACAAACATGTCCGGGTCTTAAGCTGTCACAAAAATTAAAATGCCAATTGCATTTTGTGACAATCGAATATTTTCTCCGTGCTTCGCGTGAAATTCCTTAGAGACATTCGTGCGCATTTACTTCGTGAACCTTTGTGCGAAGTTTTCTTCGCGTTCTTGGTGGTTAAAAAAAAAAATTGAAAAACTGATTAAAGAAAGAATTTGAAACCACCAGGAACGCAAAGGGAGATACACGTAGAGGACACAAAGCGACAGAGACTATTATTTCATTCGAATTCCCTCACGCACATACGAATTTGGCCTCTAACTTTTTTATTACCGATAGCACTCATGTAATATTGGAAGTACCTATACAGCCGGTTGATTCAACTCTTCTACCAATAATTCATAGTAATCGCGCCCCTGAATTTTCGCACGCAACCAGATAAAAAATGTGACAGCCTGTAAATCATGCTTTTGTTGTTCAAAGGCACTCAGACTCATTTTCACAGCATCCCTAAAGCGAGTCGTGCCAACGACCTCAGGATTGCGAACCACTTTGCCTATTTGTTTGAGAAACATTCTCGCTGTCAGATAATTTGGTGTACGCAGAAAATTACGATAAATGCGGTTGATTCTATCCAACTCTGATTGCGCCCGAAGGCCATCCCAGCGTTCAAAAGTTACTATTAACCGTATCAGATCTTTTTTGAAACACCACTCCTTCCCCATTCTTTCCATAAGATTGTAGTAGTTCTGATCGAGCCAGGCCAATCGTTGCAATGCCCGTTTATAGTCTTTCGCCTGAAAATAAAACACCACCAGATTTATCTCCATATTCAGTTGCTCATTCAAAAATCCGCCGTGTGAAGTATGCTTTAAGCCATCCAACAATACCTGTATGCCCATCGAATTGCGGCCGGTATAGGAATATATGCACGCCTTGAGTGAAACATATTTCAGGTAATAAATTGTTTCCCGAAGCCTGCCGCTTTTCACCAACCGGTGGATTCGCTCTACATACTCTTCGGCCATTTCAAACTTCCGATTTCTAAAATATACATGCGCGATCATATATAGAAATCCCAATTCGTGTTCAGTTTTGCCATTGCCAAACGCATTCGCGGTTTTGAGGTCGTTGTAATGTTTTACAAGCACGGGCTCCAGTTTGTAATACTCCTTGGTTGAAATAAGTGCATTGCGCAACATATTCATCAGGTTAAACTGGAAATCGGGAATGTTTACTTCCTCGTCGGTGAGGCGAAATTTCTTCTGAACATCGTGGATGATTTTTTCCGGATTCAACACCAATCCCTTCCGTTTGGCCTCATCCAATTCTATCTGAATATCGGAATTGGCCAGTTCGAGATTTCGCTTTTTCAAGAACCGGGTTGTATTGGCCTTCCTTTTCTCAGCAAGCTCCAACCTTGGAGTTCGCAAAAAACTTTCATGCCGAACATGATAACTATATATAGCGTCGAGCACATCATAATGGTGGTTTGCCAATGCCATGGCCTCTCCGGCATCGAGGTAATGCTGGATGACCTCCCCGGCCCTGCGAGGCATCATAAATTCCGTGACCATCATCATGGACAGTATAGCACCCAAAGGGCTCCTCTCAGGATCGGACATTTGGATAACCACATATTGTTTCAACTTCGTGAGCAGTCGTTTTCGAACGCCATCAAAAGCATTTCGATTGGGAGTTTTATAGAGCGCTTTCATCAATACATCCCTGTCAATATCCGGATTTTTCGCCATGCGTTGAAAAAGTTTGAGTTCCAAACTGTCGCCGCTCAACCGTTTGAGATAACTGGCAAAATTGGAACGTTCTTCCGGAGACAAATGCGCAATGAATTGAGGTAGCAATGACATAGGTTGGCTTTTAAATGTTTTACTTATGGGCACTTCCAAAAACCCTGTATATGATTCCACGAAAATCGAATTTACAAATTAAAAGACATTTGTACTTCGGGCGAAAATTCACCGCATCCTTCACCATCTCGGCTGAGCCTAGACAGTTGCAGAGCTCCAACTATGCGCCTTCGATTTGGCTCGGCTTCGATGAATTTTTGCTCCGCGAATCACACACAGGGTTTTTGGAAGTGCCTTTAATTCTTCGCAATCACAGCATGATCAGATTGAAAAAGTAAATACTAAGGCATATATGTGGCATATATGTGGCATATATGTGGCATAAATGTGAATAACAATTTTGCGAATGTTTAATGGCAATCAATGAAAATTATTATATGTTTGGCAACAGCTAACCGCGATAACAAAAAACACCTAAACAACGCCGATCCTATTTCGAAGAAAGTCATAAGATAAAGCAGACCCAGTTACTCTTATTATATACTCCAATTGTTTCAACGGCACAAGAGTGGCCTGTTCAAACAATTAGAACAAACGCTTTGATACAATAGAATTCAGATGAAAAAAATCTGTGCAGGTATACTCATGTGTTTACTCTTGAAATCAGTCTATTGCCAGACCGACAGCACGGAATATGTAGTTACTCAAAGCACCCAATTCAATAGTCTATCAGAAAAGGAGTGCAACAGATTCATTGAAAAACAAACAAAAAGAGTAGCCGCTCAAACACTTCGGTTGATGAAAATAAACAACAGTTATTTGCATCAATTCATAAAAGTAGAGGATACATTTCTTCATTCGTTGTGCAAGTTCAATCCGCCAATCACAAAACCCGGATTACCTGAAAACCCTGTTGCACTAATAGACCTTACAAACAACAAATTGAATGATTCACCGGCGATTGGCAATAAATCTACCGGACCAATGAATGCCATCGATAATCAAAAGTTAGCGCTGCATAATCCGGAGATTCCTTCAATTCCAACTTTTAATTCTGAAGCCCGCGCCGAAGCCATGATGATGGATGCATGGTACAGCTTCAATCGCTTTGAGAATAAGTGTGGAAGAGAAAAGAACCAGGGTCCGCAGCGCTATGATGCAGCGGTCGATACGCTGAATGTCAGCATGCAATACCTGTCGGAAAATTGTGCTGAGTGCGATGGCACAGGTAAGGCAGAATTTCTGCGGGCAAGTGCCAGCCTCAAACGAGAGATGAAACGGACTGAACTCATTCAAAATTATATTTCAGAACGCCGGGAATTTCTCATACAAAATATGCACGCTGTGCCCGGTGCGGAGGCCATGCTTTTGCCGTTCAGAATAAACGAGGTCTATTTCAGCAGACATATAGGAGAGTGTAAAAAAATCTTTCTCGACAAAAGCAAATGGGAAAAGAAACTTTGGTCGAAAATTACAGGTGCTTCTGACTTCGCAGCACTGATGGATCAACACGGAGCATTGGCTCAAGTTCATCAATCACCACAACATAGCAGACCAAGTATATCGCTCACAAAACTGATTGATGAAAAAGTAAAATCTGGCCTGGTCTCTGAAGAACAATCCAAAATCCTGAGCAGTCTATTGCCACAAAACATAAAAGATAAAACCAAGAAACCACAAGAACTTTTTGAAACAGTAGATGCTGCAAAGGTGGTCGCTGATAGTGCACAAGTCTTGCTGAATGATAGTACCAAAACAACTGAAAAGCCAGAAAAACCGTGGCAGCCAGATCCACTCAAAACCAAAAGGTTCATTGACAGATTCAGCGTTATCTCAAATCTTCAGTTCGACAATAGGTCAATCTTTTTACCCGCTTCTGCTACGGCCGCATTGGGCCTGCAGTTCATGTATCACCGCAATGGTAGTATCGGAACAGCACTGAGCTGTATCCAACCCATGCCAAGGATAAATCCCGGATCAGAAGATTCATTCCGCATACCACCTGCTACCGGTATAGGTATGAGAACTTTTTTGGATTTTAAACTGAAAGCTGCCATTTACCTGCAATCGGGCTGCGAGATCAATTGGCGTCCATATGAAAACACGGCTACCATCGGTCGTTGGGAACGCATGCCATCGGCCATGGCCGGACTCAAGATCAAATATCCTGTTGGCAAAACACGCACCGCACCAACAATCGAATTTTTATACGACTTCCTCCACGC
>JBEIHH010000110.1:0-8483 GCA_040381475.1 Crocinitomicaceae bacterium
AAAGAATTAAAGAATACAAACTGCCCGAATGGATCGAAAAATACGTAGTATCGAAGGGCTTTAAGATCAACCACGCCGCAGCTCAACTGCTGGCCGATTACCTAGGATCTGATCTGAGTAAGGTCGTGAATGCTGTAAACAAACTTTCCATCGTGCTCAATGGCAAAGGTGAAATCACACCTCTGGTCATTGAACAAAACATCGGAATTTCCAAAGACTACAATATTTTCGAATTAACGAATGCCTTGGGTCAGAAGGATATTTTAAAAGCAAACAGGATCATCACGTATTTCGAAGCGAATCCAAAAAACAATCCCATTCAACAAGTACTGCCTATGCTCTATAATTACTTTTCTAAACTGGCAGCTTTCATTTCAATACCCGATAAAAAGTTCGCTTCCGCAGAATTAGGAATCAGTCCCTATGCTTTGAATGAATACAAAGCAGCGGCAGCTAACTATTCCCCTCAAAAAGTAGAACGCATAATTTCTTACATCCGCGAAACCGATAAAAAATCAAAAGGCGTTGACAACGTCTCCGCGGATAGCGGTGAACTGATGAAGGAACTTATCTTCAAAATTCTGCACTGATAAAATAAAAGTCTACTCCACTTTCATTTAATTGATATCCTGTCTCCTCGGCTGATCAAGCCAATTGACGACTCCGAAATCACATTCTGACCAAAGAATATTTTATTGTTCTTCGCACGATAACCTGAAAGTGTGCGAAGAGGCTCTTTAGACGCCCTGCCTGTTTCTTCATCGATGGTTGTCATAACACATCGTGAACATAATTTTACTCCTTTGAATTGAAAAACTCCTATTGAAAAACGACTCCACGTGTCTTCTTCGAACGGTGTTTCTGTTGTAACAACAATGTTGGGTCTGAATCTTTCCCACCCAATCTTTTCAGACCCTGTCCGTGCTAACTTTTCATTCAAATCCTTCAGCGACGCCGTTCCTGCAAGCAATATCTGATAACCGTCGGTAAATGATGTCACTTCTTTGCCGCTGGTGTACATACCGTCAATTTGCCGGTTCGTTTCGGCCGGCATATAAACCATTCGGATTTTAACTTTCAGAAAATCAGAAAAAAACTCATCCGCCTCGTCTGAAATCGAATGCGCAACGCAGCGATCACTCCAGATATCGACCATTACCTGCTCTCCGCCGGCGGGTTCCAATAAAACACGCAACGATTGTGAAGGGCTTTCTTTCCTGAATATCACCAGATGATCATGATCTACTGCGGTTCCGAACTGCACCAACTCGGTGTTTTCTCGCCTCGTCAGAAATCGACCGTTTTCATCTACCAGCATGAACATCCGGTCATGACTGATACCGGTTCGACTGAGAGCAATAGAAGGGACTTCAATTCCTGCCAAAGACTTCACGGGATAAATCATAAGATGTTCTACAGAGCGCTCCATAAGCGAATATATTCACGAAAGCAGCCATAAACACTTTCACACCTGCATCATTTACCTCAACAATCAGGGCACTGAACCGTAAATTCATGACTAAATTCGCAGCCCTTATGAATTTGAAGAATGATTTAATACTTCGGGCAGCCCGTGGTGAAAGGGTTGAGCGTATTCCGGTATGGGTAATGCGTCAGGCAGGGCGCATCCTCTCAGAATACAGGGCTACGAGGAGTCGGGCAGGTAGTTTTAAAAATCTGCTGATGAATTCTGATCTCGCTTGCGAAGTCACTATTCAGCCGGTAGATATTCTTGGTGTAGATGCCGCCATTCTCTTTTCGGATATTCTGGTTATACCGGAAGCCATGGGCCTGCCATATCGGATGGATGAGGGAAAAGGACCTTCTTTTGACAATACAATAAAGACAGAATCAGACCTCGCCAAACTAAGCAACTACGCGATCATTGAAAATCTGGGATATGTTTTTGAAACCATTGGTAAAATCAAAAAAGAACTCAATTCGAGAGTTCCATTGATCGGATTTGCCGGTGCTCCATGGACAATTTTCTGCTACATGGTTGAAGGACGCGGATCGAAAACTTTCTCAGCATCCAGAGCGATGTTGTCTCAAAATCCGGAATTGGCACACGCATTGCTTACAAGAATTACAGACGCAACCATTATCTACTTAAAAGAACAGATAAAAACAGGTTGCGATATGGTCCAGCTGTTTGACAGCTGGGCAGGAATATTGAACAGGAACACTTACAACACATTTGCATTGCCATACATCCAGAAAATCTGCGAAAGCGTGAAAGAAGTACCCATGACAGTCTTTGCCAAGGGGGCCTTCTTTTCCATGCACGAATTAGGGGCACTTCCATGCAGGACCATTGGCCTGGACTGGCACACCGAACCCCAAATGGCTCGGGAGTGGATTGGAGAAGAGAAAACCCTTCAGGGAAATCTGGACCCGGCTATTCTCTATGGAAGTCACGACTTTATCCGTTCAGAAACTAAAAAGATGATACAATCTTTTGGGCCAAATCGCTATATTGCGAACCTTGGGCACGGTGTTTACCCTGACATTGACCACCTCAAACTTCGAACATTCATACAAACAATTCAAGAACACCAATTTTAAAATCATGAAAAGGCGTTATCTCATTCTCTTTACCCTAATCGCTATCTCTGCGCAAGTCACGGCCCAGACTCAGAAAAAGACTGCTACTCAAGCCAAACCAGCACCTGCAGAAGAAGTTGAACCTGGAGGTAATCTCATTGCTGATGCAAGTTTTGAAGTCTCAGAAGTAAAACTACTCAAGGGATATAATCAACTCACCACCTTTCTGAAATCCTGGTCAAGCCCTAATGCAACTTCTGCAGACCTATATAACAATATGGTGAAAAGCACTAAGGTTTCAATTCCGAAGAACGACTTTGGAACCGAAGATGCAATGGACGGTGGCAGCTATGCCGGTTTCCGGGCATTCACCAAAGACCCAAAAAAAACGCGCACTTATTTGCAGGCTAAGTTGCAGAAAAAAATGGTCAAAGACAAACTCTATTGTGTCCGCTTTAATGTGAGTCTTGCTGATCTCAGCAAATGGGGTGTGAATAACATCGGTGTTTTTATCAGCGACAGGAAAATTCAAAATACCAATGACAATGCGTTGACTTTTATACCGCACATCACTGAAAAGTCCAATAAATCAATCACAACCATGGAAGGTTGGGAAACTATTTGTGGTACCTACCTGGCAACAGGAAAAGAAGAGTACATCGTCATCGGTTGTTTTGGTACCGAGGAAAATTTAAGATTGGAAAAAGTAAAAAAACCGGCAAGTGAGACAGGCCTTGTGATGGCCGATTCGTATTACTACCTCGACAATGTCGAAATTATAGAAGTTGAAGCCCAGAGCCAGTGCTTCTGCGGAGAAACTGAAGATCGTGATCCCGATCTGATTTATAGCCGTTCATCGGCAAAAGGTATAGACATGAAACCGGAACAAATTGTGACAGCCACAGCGGTATGGTTCTCTTTCCTTTCTGCTGAAGTACCCAACATGTTCGAGCCCGAATTGCAGGAAGTAATTTCAATTATGAAAACCGATCCTGATATGAAAATCGAACTTGTTGGACATAGCGAATTGGATGAAATTAATGAAGCCAAAATCAACCGTTATTATCTCGGATTGGCCCAAACAAGAGCCGAATCTGTGAAAAAATATTTAGTTGAGAATGGTATCGATGAAACTCGAATTTCAATTAGCAGCAAAGACAATACTGTACCCGCAAGCACCAAAACAACTCCTCTGGGAAAAGCTCAAAACAGAAGAGTTGAGTTTCTGGTGAAGTAAGAAAACCAAATTATCTCCCCTTCCACAAAACACAATGTGGATGGGGATTTTTTTTTGGCCCGATCTTTCCACATGGCTATTCTGAAAAGCAGAAAACAGCGGACTGAAATAATCAACGCAAACTGCTGTTATTAGCTCCATGAAAGTCCTCGCGATCTGCATATTGATTACAATTACAGGAATCCTTTCAGTAAGAGGCCAAAACCTTGTTGAAAATGGAAGTTTTGAAGTCAAAGGATATTGCCCGGGAAATTTTAACCAACAAGAATTGAATACCATTTCAGGCTGGTGGCAGGCTACGGATGGAACGCCGGATTATTTCAACGCCTGTAGCGATAAAGTGGGTGTACCAAACAACGTGTTCGGAATTCAGGAAGCCAAAGATGGTCATGCATATGCAGGTCTTGTTAGTTACAATGGCGGCGGCAAACAGAACTACAGGGAATATCTGCAATCAAAACTTGCCAGACAGCTTACAGAAGGTGAAATGGTTTGTATTGAAATGTGGGTTTCCGCAGCAGACTACTGCAACTTCGTTACGGATGGCTTAGGAATTTTGCTCAGTGAAAAAAAGGTTGAGAGCAATCTTCAAACCCCATTGGGCAATCTGCCGAGTCTCAGAAATCCTCGCCTCCATATGCTCGATGAAGCATCCGATTGGGTCTTAATCAGTGATACTTATATAGCCAAAGGCGGCGAGCAATACATCACGATCGGAAATTTTCTTAAAGACAAAGAATTGAAAATAATTCGCCGTACCGAAGACATGGGTGCCAAAGGCAATAGCAATTGGGCATACACTTATATCGATCAGGTGGCGGTTACACCTGTTGGTAAGAGATCAGAATGCAGCTGTGAAAACGACTATCTGGCCAGCATCGCCGTTGATCCTCCGCTCGAACTCAGTGAATACAATAAGATCAATCTGGATGCTGTATTATTTGATTTCGATATGGATGTTCTTACCGATACAGCCGTAGTGCAACTGAATGAAGTTTTTGCACTGCTCAAAAAAAACAGAGCCATGTTTCTCGAAATTTCCGGTCATACAGATATCGTTGGCCCTGATGGCTACAACCTTGATCTGTCAAAACGAAGAGCACAGGCCGTGATCGAATACCTGAAGAGAAAAGGTATCAGCGAATCAAGACTAATTCTGACATATCATGGAAAAAAAATACCTGTTGCCGACAATGAATCAGAAATGGGTAGACAACAAAACCGGCGCGTGGAGTTCGAAATTCTTGAGAAAAAATTCGAGCTTATTCAATAGCGGTATTGATCTGCTCCCAGATCATGTCCTTCAATTTTTCGACATTCATACCAGTCACAGCCGATATGAAAATAGCGGGAACATCGGTTGGAAGCATCAACTTCATTTGCAACATCATTTCCTCATCCAGCATATCGCATTTGGTAATAGCAAGCAATCGCTTTTTATGAAGCAATTCAGGATTGTACTTCTTGAGTTCATTCAACAGAATTTCATATTCATGTCGGATATCTTTGGCATCGCAGGATATCATGAACAATAGCGATGAATTGCGTTCGATGTGGCGCAGAAAGCGATGTCCAAGACCTCGTCCCTCAGCCGCTCCTTCAATAATCCCGGGAATATCAGCCATCACAAATGAACGATTGTCCCGGTATCTTACCATACCCAGATTTGGAACCAAAGTGGTAAAAGGATAATCGGCTATCTCTGGTTTGGCTGCACTTACTACCGAAAGCAGGGTCGATTTTCCAGCATTGGGAAAGCCAACCAGTCCGACATCTGCAAGTACTTTTAATTCAAGAACCTTCCACTCTTCCTTACCTGGCTCTCCGGGTTGAGCATAATCCGGAGCCTGATTGGTTGAGGTCTTAAAATGATCGTTACCTAGTCCGCCTCGTCCGCCGGATACAAGAACAAACTCCTGACCATCCTCGGTAATCTCAAATTCAACTTTCCCTGATTCAAAATCACGTGCAACCGTGCCTAAAGGTACCAACAGTATTTCATCTGTTCCTTGTGCGCCTGTTCTGCGTGCACTGCCCCCATTTTCTCCAGGCTCGGCAATTACATGCTTCCGGTATTTCAGGTGCAGCAATGTCCATACATCTTTGCTTCCGCGAAGAATAATATGTCCGCCACGACCTCCATCACCACCATCCGGGCCACCTTTGGCAACAAATTTTTCCCTCCGGAAATGGCGACTACCTGCTCCGCCCTTTCCTGAGCGGCAACAAATTTTCACATAATCTACAAAATTGGAGTCAGCCATCAGTTGGGTTCAATAAAACAAAACGAAACAATTTTTTATGCAGTCAAGGCATTGATGGCGGAACGAAGTCGTTCGGATATTTCTTCCACCGAACCAATAACTTCAATTCCGCGGTATTTACCCTGAGATTTATAATAATCAGCCACAGGAGCTGTTTCACGATTATACACTGAAATCCTGTTGCGTACTATGTTTTCATCTGCATCATCAGATCTGCCACTTGTTTTAGCCCTATTGAGAAGTCGTTTGATCAATTCCTCCTCATCAACTTCCAACGCCAACATGCAGGTAATATCTGTTCCTTTGGTCTTAAGAAACAAATCCAAAGCACTCGCCTGAGCCGATGTGCGCGGAAATCCGTCGAAAATGAATCCCTTCGCTGAAGGGTGCTTTTCCACCTCATTTTCAAGCATCGATATAGTAACACTGTCCGGCACCAATTCTCCCTTATCCATGAAACTTTTAGCCAACCTGCCAAGCTGCGTTTCACCTTTGATGTTTCCTCTGAATATGTCTCCGGTACTCAGATGCACCAGGTTGTATTCATGGATGAGCTTCTCAGATTGAGTTCCTTTCCCAGCTCCGGGAGGACCGAAGAGTACAATGTTTAACATAGACATTCAAATGTAGCGTTCGCGAAAATACGGCTATTCAATCATTTCCTGTTGAAACATTCCCCCCGAGAATCGACTGAATATTCAATCCGGAATTCTACCATGCGCAACTGCGACTTAAATTTGCATCCCAAATTTTGATGAAATGAATTTTGATGTCATTGTACTCGGAAGCGGTCCGGGTGGTTATGTAGCTGCGATCAGAGCCTCACAACTTGGTCTCAAGACTGCAATTGTTGAACGCGAAGCCCTGGGAGGAATTTGTCTCAATTGGGGCTGTATTCCCACCAAAGCATTACTCAAAAGCGCTTCCGTTTTTGAATATATCAACCATGCCAAAGATTATGGTATTGAAGTGTCTGCTCCCAAAGCAGACTTCTCTGCTGTTGTGAAACGTAGCCGCGGAGTGGCGGAAGGAATGAGCAAAGGGGTTCAATTCCTGATGAAAAAAAATAAGATCGAGGTGATCATGGGTACAGGCAAACTCAAACTCGGTAAAAAAGTTGTCGTGACCAATGCCGAAGGTAAATCGTCCGAGATATCAGCCTCCCATATCATAGTTTCTACAGGTGGAAGATCACGCGAACTGCCGGCTCTAAAACAAGACGGAAAGAAAATTATTGGCTATCGTGAAGCAATGACATTGCCTTCCCAGCCCAAAAGCATGATCATAGTCGGTAGCGGTGCTATCGGTTCCGAATTCGCATATTTCTATGCAGCGATGGGCACTAAAGTTACTATTGTCGAATTCATGCCGAACATCGTTCCGGTTGAAGATGAAGACGTTTCAAAAGCGCTGGCAAAGTCATTCAAAGGAATGGGTATCGATATCCTGACAAATGCGGAAGTGACAAAAGTCGATACCTCTGGCAGCGGCTGCAAGGTTTCGGTAAAAGAGGTATCAGGCGAAAAAATACTCGAAGCAGAAATCGTTCTGTCTGCGGTAGGTGTGGTAGCCAACATCGAAGGAATAGGACTTGAGGATGTGGGAATCATCACCGATAAAGGCAAAATCGTAGTAGATAAATTTTACAAGACAAACATTCCGGGCTACTATGCAATCGGAGATTGCACCCCGGGACAGGCCCTTGCTCACGTGGCAAGTGCAGAAGGAATTATTTGCGTTGAGCAAATTGCCGGACATCATCCGCAACCACTGGACTACGGAAACATTCCTGGATGCACTTACAGCTCTCCCGAGATTGCATCAGTGGGTATGACCGAAAAAGCAGCACGCGAAAAAGGAATAGAAATCAAAGTTGGCAAATTCCCATTCAGTGCCTCCGGTAAAGCGAGCGCAAGCGGACACAAAGAAGGATTCGTCAAATTAATCTTTGATGCACGTTATGGAGAGTTGCTCGGTGCACATATGATTGGAGCCAACGTTACCGAAATGATTGCTGAATGCGTTGCTCTGAGAAAACTGGAAACAACCGGAGAAGAACTTATCAAAACTGTACACCCGCACCCAACCATGAGCGAAGCAATCATGGAGGCAGCGGCAGCAGCTTATGGTGAGGTCATTCACCTGTAATTTTCTGAACTCAACAGCCAATGGTATCAAATCAAATTTGATAAAAAAAAAGACCTGAAAAATTCAGGTCTTTTTTAATATTCTTATGATCAGAATTAAGCGGCTGTCGCTTCTTTTTTCTTACGACCGCTTTTAGGCTGCTCCGGATCTACCCATTTATCATTATTGTGCTCACCCATAACAATTACTTCATTTTCAGAGAAAACACAATACCACTTATCTATCAAAATCATACCTTCTCTTGTGGGACTATACATCATCACTCTTGAAGACATCCCTTTATTATTCAC
>JBEIHH010000111.1:0-8193 GCA_040381475.1 Crocinitomicaceae bacterium
GTAGCTAGATGTGCTGTAGTTGGCACCAGATCCGGCAAGGTGTAGCAAACTGTATGGAGTCTTGATAGAATTTATATCTGTCCAAAACGTTTGATCTGAAACCAACGCCACAAAACCCGTATTGTCGATGGCAAAACCATTAACTGTGGCCGTGCTGTTGCCATTGATGCGCATGCGGGGAAAAGCTCCGGCTGTTTCAAACCGCAGACCGTTGCTTGCGCTTCGAAGGCCTATCCATGGTGTTGTGGTGGCATCTGCGTAAAGACGAAAGCGTTCGACCACCGTTGCTATTGTTGCTCCAGTGAAAAGCGTCCAGTTAGTTACCTCATTTGATAATCCATCTGTACGAAAGAGGTTGCCCAAGGAATTGGTAGTTCTTCCAAGATGTAACAGCGAGGTTTGACTGGTAAGACCAAGACCTAAAAGGCCGTTGTCATTCAACTGCATGCGCTGGGTATTGCGCGTGAGGAAGTTGATATCGAAGGCTTCGGTGTTGGCTTTGTGGTTGATCTAGAGGGCAATGTTAACAGAGAATTCTAAATTTAGTGATTGCGATACCAATCCTTTGAATACGGATAGGCAATGACATCATGATAGAACATCACCTCTATATAATGAGGTTCATTGTATATGACTGTTCCCGGAGTATAGCTTCTGTTTTTGATTTCTGTTGACCATTCTCTGGTTCGTGACTTGTCTTTTGAAAAAAGATATAGCTTTTCAATGGAGATAACAGCAATAGAAATGAAAGATACAATGGCGGTTAACTTAGCAAGATTCATTTTTTTCCAACGCCAATCTTCATGGTACAAAGTGGCTGTCATTGCGATGATTGCCGGCGCAGTGATCATCAGATACGTTCCTCTTCTGATCTCAGCCAAGCTAAAAATGATCAAGGGCACCAGTATCCATATGAGCATAAAAAATCTTCTTTCCCCAAAAACTAATCGATCATAGAAGATGCCTGATTCTTTAAGGGCACTTCCAAAAATCCTGTATATGATTCGTAGAATTTTAGCTCCGCGAATCACACACCGGGTTTTTGGAAGTACCCTTAACTTATGAAAATCGGATTACCGTTTTAGAACGCAAGTGATTGAAACCACAAAGGACTCGGGGGAGCCAACTCTTCCACTCTTGCTGCTGGTTGTGGTTATTCGCCTATGCGCTTTAACCCGTTAATCCGATAAAAATTTACCGAAACTCCAATTCATCAACGGCATCCTGCGCTTTTGATTCACATTCCACAATCCGAACTGAAAACCTTTGAGTTCTTGGCATCTGTTGATCAAAGCAATCTGCACGCCATAGCCTCTTTCAGCGTAGTTATTGATAACCGCCATTTGTAAGCCACTCAGATGAAGCGTCTTATTGCTGCAGCCAATCTGCGCTCCATGCATGCTATAGGCATCGTTGAACAATGCGAGCATCAGTCCATTGTGTTTCTGAATGAGGTTCATCACTGCACTCGCAGCGATACCATTCACCTGAAGCAAACTCTGGCCGATGGCACCAACACTCATTCCATTGACATGACAGTTTCCTATGGTCCCGGTGGTACTCAGGTTGAGGCCATTGATCTTCTGGTTCGCTCCGCGAGAAAAGACCGATGCCAATTCTTCCGCAGAATCCGCAACGGGTGACGAGGGCATTATGGGCAGCAAAAAACCGAGTCCGAGCAGCTCCATGCGCAAACCATTGGTGAGGGTGTTTCCTACACTGACATTATCGGTCAAAAAGCCGAATGAAACACCATGAATTCTGATGCTGTCCTGATTAAAGGTCCAAACAGGGAAATAATCATTGCGATAGGGTCTTTGTGCATTTGCTATCAGCGAATGAAAAACACAATATATGATCAGCAGGCATCGCATCATAGTGCTGCAGCAATCCTTGCAGCAAGCGCGGCATTGTTGAGCACAAGTGCACGGTTGGCCTGTTGACTTCGACCTTCGGTGATGATGTTGAGTCTCTTCAATAAAAAGGGCGTCAGTTCTTTGCCCCGAATATTCTGTTTATCAGCCTCGGCCACAGCTTGTATAATAAATCCTTCGATCTCCTTCGCCGGAATTTCATGTTCTTCAGGGATTGGATTGGCAATCACGGTGCCGTTGGTCAATCCCAAAGCCCTTTGCGCGTTGAGATAAGCCGCGATGGTTTCAGGAGTATCAGCCCAAAGGGAAAGTTTTTGTCCGGATGAGCGTGAATAAAAAGACGGCATTTCTTCCGTGCCGAAGCCGATCACCGCAACGCCCTGCGTTTCGAGATATTCCAAGGTTTTGGGAATATCCAATATGGCTTTTGCACCAGCGCTTACGACGGCAACTGGCGTTTTCGCAAATTCAGTCAGATCGGCGGAGATATCAAATGTTGTCTCAGCTCCGCGGTGCACACCGCCAATGCCTCCCGTGGCGAATATTCTGATACCTGCCAGGTGCGCGATGATCATGGTCGCAGCCACAGTCGTAGCACCATTGAGCTTGAGCGCCATGGCGTAGGGTAAATCGCGGCGGCTGCACTTCATCACGCCTTCTGCCTGCGCAAAAAGTTCCAGTTCTGACGCGGTGAGCCCAACGTGTATCTGTCCGTTCAGAATGGCAATGGTGGCGGGCACTGCTCCGTGTTCACGCACAGTATGTTCTACTTCATGCGCTACTTCAAGATTACCCGGATAAGGCATACCATGCGAAATGATGGTACTTTCGAGTGCGACCACCGGTTGGCCAAGTACCAATGCTGTTCGCACTTCATCGGACAAGATCAGTTCCATTTCCATCAGACTTCGTTTTCAGAAATGGCACGTCTTCCTTGCAGGTTCGACAACATTTCCAGGAGCAACGGATCAGCATTCTGCGTCGGATGTTTGCCGAGGTGCTGCGTCAGCACCTCGATGCCGGCGAGTACATTTTCCTCCTGGAAAACAGCTTCCGAATTTTCGATGAGCGTCAGGCACTCCAGGCGGGTAGCGTAATCGCCGCTCACGGCAATGGATGATATTTCCATCAACGAACCCGAAGGGTTAATATCCGAATTCCACATAAACGTGATCAGATCCCTTTTGATATGAGCCATGGTTGGATTTTTCAGAGCCGCTTCAAAATAACCCTCAACACCACTTACCTTCAGTGAACTCAGCATGGAAGCAACCTCCTGTTTTAGTTCTTCCGAAGCGTCTGAAGCATAAAATGCAATGAGGGCTTCAACCACAGCAGAAGTTCCTTGTTCCCTGCATTTTTCAATGGCGCGTTTTACGACCGCGTCATCATCACTGAAGAGGTCTCTGCGAATTTCATCTGTAACTTTCTTTTGCTGTGTTGCTGACATGGAAAAATTTTCTAAAAGCAAAGTTAGTGGAACGACTGCTTAGGACCGACCTTCTCCAATGGACAGGTCGCCAATGTTCCGGGTCAGCCCTTTTTATTCTCAGTTGTTAATTTTTTTTAGAGAGATTGTCTAAAGCAAACTTTTATCATGGGGATCTATCGGAACAACTGCGGCAAAGAGGATATGCCCACACAAACAACAATGCCGGCCATCGAGCCCAAAAAGTTTTATCCCCGGAGGCAACTTGCGGATATTTGTCGTAGTCTTGTACACTGATAACACTATTATTCTAAATAATGAAAACACTCCGTACGATTCTTGTGGCTGTAATTGCTGCAGCGGGACTGAACCTAAGCGCTCAGAATATCATCAATGCCAATGAGGCCCATGTAACCATCACCGGCGAAATTGCTCGCGAGGGGCTCGCCCAACTGAGACAGGACCTTGCTGCTCAGGGATATACCTTTAATTATTTCCCGGATTTCGATGCACAGCGCCGTCTTGTAGCGATCAGATACGAAATATCGGCTAACAGCGGATCGATCACCGGCACCGGATATCATAAGACTCTATTGAATCCAAATTCATCTCTCACCATTCATATCAACAAGACAAATGGTACCTTATCGGAAGATGTAGTTGGAGATTTGAGCAGAAACTGATAATTATTCAAATCGATAAAGAGAGGCCGCCCGAAAGAGCGGCCTTTTTACATGGACAAAATTCTGCTAATCTCCTCCTCCTTCTGAGCGCACATTTCGGCGTGGGCTGCAGCAGAAGTATGCAAAGGCCTGTGCTCGAGATATCGCAGGCGCGGCTCCAATGCCTCGAGCTTTTCAAGCGTCACAGAACTGAAATATTTATCCGCCAGACGTTGCCAGATATATCGGATAGCTAAATCACCGGGATGCAACATGTCTTCTTTGTAAAACCTGTAATCCCGCAATTCGTCCAGCATAATTTCATATGAGGGGAAATAAACAACATCATGCAGTGAATCACAAAGTTCGCGCGCAGCGATGAGCAAATGTGCTTTCGATATCTGATTCTCGTTCATCCCATCCCGCCAATGTCTGACAGGACTTACTGTGAGCATGACTTTGATTTCCGGGTTAATCTTTCGAATCGACATGATCAAATCATTCCAGGAAGCAACAATTTGCTCATGTCTGATGAAGACTTTCGTGAAATGCTTCTGAGGAATTTTGTGGCAATTGGCAACTATTTTCCCATCATTGTTCCAGCGGTAAGCCCATGCGCTGCCCCATGTTACCACAAGCACTGAAGCCTTCTCCAATTGTTCTTTGCCTTCAGCAATTGAATAATTGATTCTTTCAAGGACTACAGATGCATCATTGTGGTTGAATCTTCCATGATGATTCAGACTCATCCACAAACCATCGTTTTCATAGAGATCAGACTGCCTGTAAATTTTGCCAGTAAGCAAATCCTCAATCGAAGCGGCAACTGAATGCGGATTAAAAACTATACCATGAGGATTGATGATCGTATCGAAGCGTGCGCGCTGCAAGAGCGCTCCTATGTTCTCTGCAAAACAGGACCCCAGCAGCAGGAGCTTGTCCCGATGCGAAATCTCCCAACCGGGATTAAAAACCGGTACGATGGTTCTGAAAGTTTCAGACATTTTGGATCCTCCTGTTCAATTTCTCCACGTTGATTTTTCCGCAATCAAAATGCTCCAGAGGACAAGTAGATTTTCCATGAATTCCGCAAGGTTTACATGAAGGACGTACATCAGATTCAATGATGGCACTATTGTGACTCAGTGGACCGAAACCAAATTCAGGAATGGTGCTGCAAAAAACTGCCGTCACCGGCGCATTCATGGCAGAACACAGATGAAGTGGTGCACTGTCGTTGGTATAATTCATCTGAGCTTTGCTCATCAAGGCTGCAGACTGCAAAAGAGTAAATTTCCCTGCGAGCACCTCACAATTATTTCCACCAGCAGCTATGCATGTGCACAATTCGATATCAGCAGGAGAACCGAGGAGATAACATTTGATATTGCTGTTTTGGGCAATGAATTCGGACCAGACCTTTTGCGGGGTCTGTTTTGTGAACCAAACTGACGCCGGACTGATGGTAATAAATTTTTCGCCTGTAAACGGTCTTATCTTATCGAAGTCTGTAACAGAAGGATAAAGCCTGGGCATTGTTCGTTCAGAACCGGCGAAGTGCTCAACTGTGCGAAGACACCGATCAACCTCATGTCCGTTGGGTTTATTCAATGCCCCTAATTCATGCGGAATGCGAATGTTGTATAAAAAGGAAAACGGGTTTTTATCGAATCCAATTTTCTGTAAAGCGCCCGATAGCGCTGTAATCAGGCCTGAAGCTGCGAAACGCTGTAGATTGATGACAACATCATACTTCTCTTTGCGCACCGAACCGATGATCGCCGCAAGGTTGCTGTATTTATCTTCCTTTTTATTCCAGATCAAACATTTCCGCAGGAATGGATGACCTTCGAACAATGACTCATTTCCTTTTCGGATCAATACATCAATTTGCGCTGAGCTATCGCTGGCATGCAATTTCTCCATCACAGCGGTGGATAAGATGACATCGCCGATAAAAGCAGTTTGTATGATCAGGTATTTTTTCAAGCTGAAACACCAAAATCGCGCAGGGCGTCGTTGAGAGAAGTTTTAAGATCGGTGCTTTCTTTTCTTTTACCGATGATCAAAGCACAAGGCACCTGGTATTCACCGGCAGGAAAATGTTTGGTGTACGAACCCGGAATGACCACAGATCTTGCAGGAACTTCGCCAATCATAGTTACAGGTTCAGGCCCGGTAACATCAATAATTTTTGTACTCTTTGTAAGCACAACATTTGCTCCGAGCACCGCTTCTTTTCTTACATGAACGCCTTCCACCACAATACATCTCGAGCCGATGAAACAACCATCCTCCACAATTACAGGCGCTGCCTGCAAAGGTTCCAGCACACCGCCAATTCCGACACCGCCGCTGAGGTGAACATTCTTGCCAATCTGGGCACAACTTCCTACCGTCGCCCAGGTATCTACCATGGTACCGCTATCAACGTACGCTCCAATATTCACATAAGAGGGCATCATGATTACACCCGATGCCAGAAAAGCACCATACCTGGCTACAGCATGGGGCACCACACGCACGCCGAGCGCTTTGTAATCACGTTTCAATTCCATTTTATCATAAAACTCCATAGGCCCGGCTTCGAGCACTTTCATTTCCTGGATAGGAAAATACATCACCACCGCCTTTTTCACCCATTCATTCACTTGCCATTCCCCATTAGCGGCAGGTTCTGCAACACGGAGCTTTCCTTTGTCGAGTGATTCAATAACCTCGCGGATCGCAGATTTAACTCCTTCATCTTTCAGCATGGTTTTATTTTCCCAAGCAGCCTCTATGATCTCCCTTGTTGATGACATTTTCTTTTTTTGCCAAAAATAGTCGGATAAACCCACGGCAATTCGCCATATTCACAGCAGAAATGATGAAGGGAAAAATTCTTGGAATTGACTACGGTCTGGTGAGGACAGGAATTGCCATCACAGATGACATGCAGATCATTGCCAGTCCGCTCGAAACCGTTGCCACCAAAGAGTTACAGACATATCTAAAAAAAATGGTTACAGATAAAAAAATTGTAGCCATTGTGATAGGCGAAGCCAAACGGCTGAATGGCGAAAGTTCACCGATTACTGAATCGCAGCTAAAATTCGCTGCTTCAGTAACAAGACTCTTTCCTCATATACCCGTTCACCGCGTCAATGAGATGTTCACCAGTAAAATGGCTTCTCAATCATTGCTGGCCTCAGGTATGAAAAAATCTGACAGACAAAAAAAAGAAAACATTGACATGGTGAGCGCAGCGATTATCCTGCAATCCTTCCTTGATTCGATCCGATAAACCCTGAATGAACATGGGAATTGAGCAATCAATTTAGCAACTGCTATTCATTGTTTTGTTAGCAATGAAAACAGGCTACTATATCGGGATTAACCCAACTATATCAATCGATCGGCTAACAAGGAGACTGCAATCGAACAGTTTAGCTCGAACTATTTATCAACCAAAACAATAACTTAACATTGGTGTTAGGGATTATTATTATATTTGATTCAACTAATATACCCTTACACAAATTCATGACTACCCAACCCAATGCCCGATGGATAGACACTGACGTCCATCGCAACGAAACAAATCAACGGGAGAATTAATTCGTTTCGGACCCTTATTTCAGACAATAATTTACTAAACTAGTCTGTAATGAAAACAATTTTTACGCTTCTGCTTTGCGGAACAAGCTTGGCGCTTTCTGCACAACAACAAACCGCAATCTTCTTAGATGCCGCATCTGCCAGCGGTATGCAGCAAATGTTCTACAAAACCAGCATTGCCAGAAATGCATCGAATGATGTGTTTACCTGCGGCGCAACAATCAATGGCAGCGGCAATTATGATATTCTGCTCACCAAACACAACAGCGCCAATGTGCTGCAATGGTCTGCAACCTTTGCCGGTAGTTATGGCGGTGACGACTACGCCTCAGATATTGCTTTGGATGCCTTGGGCAATATTTACGTAGTTGGATCAACACAGGTTGGCACCTCGGATTACAACGCTGTGATGGTAAAGTTTAACGGATCTGGAACGCAGCAGTGGAGTCAGACTTATGCCGGTGCGGGAAATGGCCCGGATGGTTTTACAACCATCTTGGTTGAAAACAACAACGCCATTTATGCCGCCGGTGGTGTTTATACTTCGTTGAGCAATCTCACCGATGTATTGAGTGCCAAATATGATTCAACCGGTAGCGCATTGTGGACCAATACATGGAACAACTCA
>JBEIHH010000112.1:0-8160 GCA_040381475.1 Crocinitomicaceae bacterium
GTGGACAACAAGGGAATTGTTGAAATTGCTTCTTCCAACAAGGACAATCTCGATGCAGCTCTCCGCCGCGTGAAGAGCATTGTATTCCCTCCGGAGATTATAGTTGGTGATATATATGATGGCGTGGTGAAGAATATTCAGGCATTTGGTGCTTTTGTTGAAATTCTACCGAAACAAGATGCACTTCTTCACGTTTCAGAAATTGACTGGAGAAGAATCGAAAATGTTCGTGATGTTTTGAAAGAAGGCGACAGAATTCAGGTGAAAGTGATTGGCAAGGATCCTAAGAACGGTAAATACAAACTTTCACGCAAAGTTTTGATCCCGAAACCGGAGACACAAGCTACAGACAACTGATTTTAATTAGCCCGGGGCGTGTTTACATCGCTTTTTGGTTAACTTTAACGTCTTACAATAGAATTTTCGGTATCAACGTGCGTCTTTTCTGCGTTAGCAGCAAGGGCGCTTAAAGCAAATTGATAAAAAAACATGAGGCAACTAAAAATCACCAAACAGGTTACGAACCGCGAAACAGCTTCGCTTGATAAGTACCTGCAGGAAATCGGTCGTGTGGATCTGATCACGGCTGAGGAAGAAGTGGAATTGGCGAAAAGAATCAAGGCCGGTGATCAGGCTGCTTTGGAAAAACTGACCAAAGCAAACCTGCGATTTGTGGTTTCTGTATCAAAGCAATACCAGAACCAGGGTCTGAGCCTTCCTGACTTGATCAATGAAGGAAATCTTGGATTGATCAAAGCCGCGCAGCGTTTCGATGAAACCCGTGGTTTCAAATTCATCTCTTATGCCGTATGGTGGATTCGTCAGTCGATCCTGCAGGCTTTGGCCGAGCAGTCGCGTATTGTTCGTCTGCCACTGAACAAGATTGGATCGATCAACAAAATCAACAAGGCATTTGCCAAGTTGGAACAGGAGTTTGAGCGTCCGCCGACACCGGCTGAGCTCGCCGAAGTACTTGAAATGACATTGGACGAAGTAAAGCAGTCGATGAGAAACAGTGGCCGCCACGTTTCCATGGATGCGCCTTTGAAAGATGGAGATGATAGCAGCAGTACGATGTACGACGTTTTGCAGACCAACGATACTCCTTCACCGGATACAGACCTTCTGCATGAGTCACTTCGCAAAGAGATCGAAAGATCGTTGCGCACACTGACCAGCCGCGAGGCAGATGTTGTTCGTCTGTATTTCGGTCTCAATGGAGAGCATCCGCTGACACTTGAAGAAATCGGGGAGAGGTTTGACCTGACACGTGAGCGCGTGCGCCAGATCAAGGAAAAAGCCATCAGACGTCTGAAACATACCAGCCGAAGCAAGATTTTGAAGTCTTATCTCGGTTAATCAGAACTAAGAAATTACCAAAAGCCCCGGCATCTGCGCGGGGCTTTTTGCTGGCTGCTGTTTCAAGCGCCATTTGACAATTGTCAGCTCATTTCCCTCGTTCTTTCCCGATCATTTTTAGTTTCCGTTAGTATCTTCGCGCCTGCAATCGGGTTAATGAATCCCCGGATGCAGCAACATAAAATTCTAATCACAAAACATTCAAAAAACATGTCAGAAACCGCTCTCGCACCGGACACTTACAGCAATGAACTGCAAGTGTATGTGAATCAGGAGAAAGCTGCAGTGGAACTCCAAAGCAGTGTTGGAAAACTTCTTTTTGATAAAAGCATCGAGCTTGTACTCTTTCGCAACCACATGGTAGACATCAGTGCTTCAGAAATTCTGAGACTGCACAAGTATGCCGCGGAAGTAATTGTCAAGCCCATCAGCATTTTTGATACAGCAGATCTTGCCCGCATATTGTGTGAAATGGAGCTAGCTCCGGCCAAAATTGACATTGGAAAGCTTGCAAGCGAATGGCTCAGCGAGCGTGATCATTACAAGACTCAGGCCGAATTCCTCGGCGAAAAATTGCGCAATTTCATGAAAGAAGAAGGTTCGGATATCGAGCCGCGCGATGTAGTATTGTTCGGTTTCGGCCGTATTGGCCGTCTCGCAGCGCGTGAACTCGTTAAACAGGCCGGAAAGGGCCAGCAATTGCGCCTTCGCGCCATTGTTACCCGAGAGGACGATGATTTGTCGATCAAGAAGCGTGCTGCCTTATTCGAAAATGACTCAGTTCATGGTCGTTTCAAAGGAACAGTAGATGTCGATTATGAAAACAAGTGTATGATGGTGAATGGCCAGCGGATCCATATGATCGGTGCCAAAGATCCGGGTGCACTGGATTATACTAAATATGGTATTCAAAATGCCCTGCTCATCGACAATACAGGGGTATTCAAAGATCGCGCGGCCCTGAGTATTCACCTCAAAGCAAAAGGTATTGAGAAAGTGATTCTGACAGCTCCGGGCAAGGAAGTACCGAATATTGTTTACGGTATCAATCACAGAGACCTCGATATCGAAAACGAAACGATATTTTCAGCAGCGAGCTGCACAACCAATGCGATTTGCCCGATTCTCAAGAGCGTGAATGATGCCATGAAAATTGAGACTGGACATATTGAAACAGTTCATGCCTATACCAACGACCAGAACTTGTTGGACAACATGCACAAGAAGAGCCGTCGTGGTCGCAGTGCTGCTATCAACATGGTTATTACTGAAACCGGCGCCGGTAAGGCTGTCACCAAGGTGATTCCTGAGCTAAAAGACAAACTCACTGCCAATGCGGTGCGTGTACCAACCCCGAACGGATCACTGGCTATTATCCATGCCTACGTGAACAAAGCAACTACCCGCGATGAAGTCAACGCAATAGTTCGCAAAAGTGCTTTAGAAGGCGATCTGGTGAATCAGATCTACTACAGCATCAGCGAGGAGCTCGTGAGCTCCGACATTGTTGGCAATGATTGCTGTTCGGTATTCGACTCGCAGGCTACGATTGTTTCTCCCGATGGAAAAGGAATTGTGCTGTATGTATGGTATGACAATGAGTTTGGTTATACCAAGCAGGTGATTCGTTTGGCGAAGTATGTTGCCAAAGTGCGCAGGAATATTTACTATTGATATTGTTGAATATTATATTGAAAACCCCCGATGATTTCGGGGGTTTTTGTTTTGTGGAAAATGATGAACAGCAGAAATCTTCATGTTTCAGATTAATAATAAAGCGCCTTCAGCGCGAGGGGATCGGCCTTTATGAAAATCCATCATACAATTCTACGAGAGTGCTTATGATCCAACGGGAATAGAGCAATAGATAAAAACTACTAGTCATTTCTCGAGCACAATTTGTCCAGCTCTGATTTGGTAAGAAAGATCGTAGTATCCTTCGGCCATGAAGCATCTACCTCAAGAAACAGACATTGATTATGCCCTCTTTTGGCATTGAAATAAACCTTCTGTCAATAGGGGAATTCAACGTTGCTTTCCGAAAATGGAGAGAGGTTGGGATTCATGATTCCGGGTATAAACAATGGAATCGACTCAGCCCCTTTATTTACCAACTTCACTTTCAACTGACCTTGCATTTGAAGAGTGGCAAAGAACAGGAATGTAATTGCAAAGATCTTAATCAAGCTAGTAAGACAATTGAATTTTGATATTGTTCCTGACGTTCAGTGCTGACATTGTTAAAATGTATGAAATGAATGACAGCGAATTTTGATTTTTTCAGTGTGTCCCAAATTTATTGATGTGTATCATTCTATATTTTAAACACTTCAGTTTTGCGCTGAGCTTACAAAACGAATAAAAAAAGGCCGGATCTCTCGACCCGGCCCTTTTCATTTTGTTCAATCAACGAATCATCTCGACACCATAAAACGTTTGGTGTGTACAATATCGTTTGAACTCATTTGGATCAGGTAGAAACCATCAATGAGTGATGAAGTATCGAGGTTGAAAACATTCACACCCTGCACAGGTACAACCGTTTCATTGCGGATGATCTTGCCTTGCATATCAAGCACTGTGATGGAAACTGGTCCGGTCAACTCTGCTTCGAAGCTCAGGTTGATCATATCATTTGCAGGATTTGGATACAAAGAGAACACTTCATTTTGAGCATCCGATTGTATGAAATTGTCTGCAGATTGTGAGGCCACATTGCCGGTAACGGCAGGATTCTGACAACCTCTGATTCTGATATTGTCAATAAACACCTGATCGGTATCGTCTGATGCATCGCATCTGAAACGAAGACGGGTGGTAGAAGTGAATGGTCCTGCGATAGGCACAGTTGCTGCGTAGAACGTGCTATTCAACAGGGAAGCATTGAATACATAACTGGCCACAGTAGTATAGGTTGTACCACCATTGGTAGATATCTGCAACCAGAAGTCTTCACCGGTTTCCATGCCAACGCCACGGAATACGAACTCTACAGTCAGATTTGCATAAGAAGTAAAATTCTGGGATGTAGTTGTGACTAATGAAGTACTTGTATTGTCGCGAATTCGCAGGCTATTGGATGGACTATAAGAGTTGGTAGCATCGGTAACACGCGCAGCATCTGTTCCGCCATCTGTCCAGATTCCCCAACCGGCTTCTATGGTATTGTAGTTGATGGTCACATCGGTGCATCCGGCGCAAGGAGCGCAGTTTGGACCACCACAATCTATTCCGGTTTCACCCTGATTCTGGATTCCATCAGAGCAGGTAGCTGTAGTACCTCCGCCGTTCAATCCATTCAGCGTCATGGCACCGGTGCCAAGTGGATCAAGATAGGCGCTGAGCCCGCTCCATGAATTGCCGAACGCTCCATACCAGTCGGACAGCGTGTTGCCACATGCAGCAGCTCCACCATGAAGTTGACCAATGATCCTGTGGTTTTGGTCAAAAAGCGGAGAACCGGAAGATCCACCTTCTGTGGTGGTGTTGCGTTCCCATGCTTCAATTCTCCAGTGTGTTCCTGCCGAAGTAACGGTGTTAGAACTGTAATTGGTTTTTGTGAGTGGATCATCATCAAAAGAGATCTTCTTGATGTCGCCTGATGGATGGTGAATACCCACAGCTGTAGAAACCGGCGAGTTTGATCTGTCCCATCCGTTGTAGTATGGGTTGTAGCTTGAAGGTACCGGAGAGGAAAGTTGTATGAGGTGGTAGTCAGAAGCTGTGCCGCTGGCTATCTGTGTTGCACCGGAGATCGACTGGTTGGTAGGTCCGGTAGTGCCTGTGCAAGTTGCGCTTTCATGGTTGAAATAGAAAACCCAGTTGCTTTCAGTTGCATTGCAATGCGCAGCGGTAAGGAAATAGGGAGTACCGTCCTGAGCAGTGTTGTTGATCAGTGAACCGGTGCACCAGGCGCTGCCTCCATTGAGAATCAGGGCCACGCCTCTTTTTTCATTCTACCATGTAGATCCGTCGGGACAATTCACGTTCATGTTGCAATTACCACTGTTGCCATATGGTCCTTTCTCCACCACTTCCCACTTATTCAAAATGGCGCGATATCCGTGAACGATGGTTCCTATCTCGAGGCGAGCCTGTTCTGCGACTTCTGCTTGCTCGTAGTACTCGACCACTATCTTATCAGTGTGGATGACTCCCACAGCAAGTGAACCCCATTCCTGGTTGTTTTCGTGCGTGTATGCACCGAGGAATTCAGTGCGGTCAGCATTCCAGATAGTTACCTGTCCACCAACCGGAAGATGCCATTGGCTAAAGAGCAGGTTAACCGAAGTAGCTGCAGGGCAGGTGATAGCATATTGCCACAATTTATCTCCCTTCTTCAGCAAGGTAAATTTACCCTCGGCCAAAACGTCAATGCTAACTTCGTGTTCAATTCCGAAGCGGTAAGGCGTCTCTTTGTATTGATCCACCACGCGGTCTTCAGCCTCGATGGCTGCCATGTCCAGTTTTTCGGTAACCACGCCTGGAATGTCTTCGAGAGAGATTGTTTTAATTTTCCATTGAAAAGGTTCGCCTTCGTGCGCAATCTGCGCATTGAGCATGCTGCCGGCAGAAAGGGCCAACAGGAGCAATGTTCTTTTGAAAAGTTTTTACATTGTGCTTTAATTAAGATTAAAAAATAAGCATCCACATTATCAGAGAGCGGTCTATGCATCAATATTCCCCGGTAATCGAAAATACGATTTCCCCCCTAAAAATTCGACGCAACGCAATTGTACGAAATCTTCCTGAGATATTAAATGTTTTTTTCACGTGAGATCATTTTGCAGCCAGTCTGCATCAATTGGTCTGTGAGAAACATTGTTTGAATGATCTCATAGATTCATTTATAGCGCTTAGACAAAAACATAAATATTTGGGTAAACAGTTGAGCAATTCTGTGAAGTGAAAGTCACACATAGAAGCGCATTGGGTTGCAAAAATTACAGAACGCGCGATCATTTCAGCCTGAAAGAATAGGTTGGCATGGGGAGAATTCTATAGCGGATAAGGACTCCAAGTCCTTTGATTTGCCTTGCCGAAATTCCTGTTTGTTGCTCGTCGCAGTTGTAGTTTATGATGTAGTCGAAAACGCTGTCCATAGCATAATGGCTGTCGCCCCGCACATCACCAACCCCTGAATTCTGATGGTTATCTTTGGCGAACAAACTTCGACCATTGCGATCAAAAACAATGAGTGAAAAGAAGTAAAAGTATCCATCAAATTCGGCTCTCCGAAACACTCTTGGTGATATGGTTCTAATCCAATACATTTATCCTGTGAATAATGAACAATAGGGCTGAGGAGTATTTTCACACGAGTCTATAGAATTCGAGAGTCTGACGTTACCTGCAAGCGTAACGGACGACAAAACCAACAATGACAAAGACAAGAATTTATAAAATATTGACCTATTGTATTGCGACAGTTTGGATTGCTAACGGACTTTTTTGTAAGGTTCTAAATCTTGTACCAAGACACGAACAAATTGTTGCAAGAATATTAGGTCACGACTATTCCCGACTGCTGACAATTATAATCGGAATTTCAGAAATCATTTTGGCTGTTTGGGTTTTAAGTGGTGCTTTCAAATTGATTTGTTTTTTGTCATATTACTTGTTTTTATTTTCCTTACTGTGTTGAAAAGGCTTTTCGGTTTCGCCTATCAAATTTATTTTTTTTTATTTATGACGTGTTTCTACCAATGAAAGCCCATGGTTTGCAGCTATTTAAAGGGCGGGACTTTTACCACACAACTTGATTTGAAAAACGAATGTTAGATTAGCCACAAAGCTCTATTTGGAAAACGAAAACCCACCTTTTGAGTCGGTGCTGTTATGTGCTGCCCTTCTTCTCATTGTTTCACTAATTTAATTGTCCTATTGTCAATTCTCAGGAAATAAAGACCATTTGATAAGTATGAAAAATTTTGCTGCTCAATATTTATTCCTGACCAAATAACTTGACCAAAATAATTAATTAGTGTGAAAAATTCTTTTCCAGTCGTGTTTGTCAGGTTGATTTTGTCTGAAAATGGATTCGGAAATGCTTTGATGGCTTCTTTGGTTTCGTTTAAGTCATTAATTCCAGTTGTCAAGCAGCCTAATGTATAATTCTGGAAAAAAGACCAAAGTAAATCAGTCGCACTAATTTGAGTTGAAACAGGATTGTTGTTCGGATTTCCGCCTGGCCAACTATGACTACCGTCAGTGGTGGCATAATGATGAATTTCTACATTACATGAACAGTTATGTATTTTGATGAAGTCGTAATTCGTCCCATTTCCATTTATAATTGTGTCTCTTGATTGGCAATCGTTTTTCTGTGACCATAAATTCATTGTACTGTCCTGTGATGGGAAAAATATAGTTGTCAAAGGAGGAGCACCACCCATACCACCATTGTAAAATACAATCGGGTCAACTTTTGAATGAAAATTAATTATAGGTATTTTGTTTGTTGGATTACAAGGAAAATACATATGTGAGCATGCATTGGATGCAATAGCCGCAAAACGATGGCTCAATTCGCAAGCTAATCTGTAGCAGAGCATACCGCCATTTGAAGAACCTGTTGCGTAAACTCGGTTCGTATCAATAGGATAATTTGAGAACAAGGTATCTAATAAATTATCAATGAAGCCAACATCATCAACATTTTGATTCATTGCAGGCGGGCAACAATTACCGGCATTCCACGAACGATTTTGATTGAAAACTCTTCCTTCGGGATAGACAACAATAAAACCAGAACTGTCAGCCTTTTCAGAAAGTTTACTCTGATATGCAAACACTGTCCAA
>JBEIHH010000113.1:0-8059 GCA_040381475.1 Crocinitomicaceae bacterium
GTTGCCGGAGCGTAGTTGCTGAATTCCATGCTTGAGGTTGCACGACCTGAAGTGATGGTACGTAAGTCAGTTACGTAACCGAACATTTCAGAAAGTGGAACTTTAGCATTGATAACGGTAGCTCTATTTCTTTCGCTGGTTCCTTCAATCACACCGCGACGTTTGTTCAAGTCACCGATTACATCACCCATGTTTTCAGATGGTGTAACTACTTCAAGTTTCATGATTGGCTCAAGAATTACCGGTCTGCACTTTGGCATCGCCTCACGGTAAGCCATCTTGGCGCAAAGTTCGAATGACAATGCATCAGAGTCAACCGCGTGGAACGAACCATCGTTCAACTCAACTTTCAATGAGTCTACCTGGTATCCTGCAAGAACACCATTGTTCATGGCTTCTTTGAATCCTTTTTCAATCGATGGGATGAATTCGCGGGGAATGTTACCACCCTTGATATTGTTTACGAAAACAAGACCTGGCTTTTCAGCATCATCATTTGGTCCGATTTCGATGTTGATATCAGCGAATTTACCGCGACCACCTGACTGCTTCTTATAAACCTCACGGTGATTGGTTGTACCAGTGATAGTTTCTTTGTAGGCAACCTGAGGAGCACCCTGGTTACATTCTACTTTGAACTCACGCTTCATACGGTCAACGATGATCTCCAGGTGGAGCTCACCCATACCGCTGATGATTGTCTGACCTGTTTCATGGTCAGTTCTAACGCGGAATGTCGGATCCTCTTCAGCGAGTTTGGCAAGTGCCATACCCATTTTGTCAGAGTCAGCCTGAGTTTTTGGCTCAATGGCAAGTCCGATAACCGGCTCAGGGAAGTTCATTGCTTCAAGAACGATTGGGTTCTTTTCGTCGCAAAGTGTATCGCCTGTTTTGATATCTTTAAAACCAACAGCAGCACCAATATCCCCGGCACCTAGGCGCTCAATCGGGTTCTGCTTATTTGCGTGCATTTGGAAAATACGGGAGATACGCTCCTTGTTTCCGCTGCGTGTATTCAATACATAAGAACCGGCATCAAGCATTCCAGAGTATGCGCGCATGAAAGCCAAACGACCAACGAATGGGTCAGTAGCAATCTTAAATGCAAGCGCCGCGAATGGCTCTTTGTAATCCGGCTTACGGGTAACCTCTTCACCTGTATCAGGGTTAGTGCCCTTGATACTTTCTTTGTCCATTGGACTTGGCATCAGTTCCATAACCAAATCAAGCATGGTCTGAACGCCTTTGTTTTTGAATGAAGAACCGCACACCATTGGAACGATTTTCATATCGAGAACCGCTTTGCGGAGTGCATCAAGAACTTCACGCTCGGTGATAGTCTCAGGAGCATCGAAGAATTTCATCATGATGGCATCATCATAATCAGAAACTGCTTCCAGCAATTTTTCACGGTATTCTTTTGCTTCATCAAGCATATCTGCAGGAATGTCCACAACCTGGTAGGTCATACCCTTGTCATGCTCATTCCAGATCATTCCTCTCCAGTTGATCAAGTCAACTACACCTTTGAAATCATCTTCAGCACCGATTGGCAGCTGAAGTGGAACAGCATTGCTGCCCAACATTTCTCTAACCTGCTTGCAAACATTCAGGAAGTCAGCACCCTGACGGTCCATCTTGTTTACGAAACCAATACGTGCAACATTGTAATTGTTTGCAAGGCGCCAGTTGGTTTCAGACTGTGGCTCTACACCATCCACAGCAGAGAAAAGAAACACTAGACCATCGAGTACACGAAGTGAACGGTTCACCTCAACGGTGAAGTCCACGTGACCCGGAGTATCGATGATATTGATGTGGTAATCTGTACCTCGGTATTTCCAGCCTACAGTTGTAGCAGCAGAGGTAATGGTAATACCACGCTCCTGCTCCTGAGCCATCCAGTCCATGGTTGCAGCTCCATCGTGTACCTCACCAATCTTGTGGTTTACACCAGAATAATAAAGGATACGCTCGGTTGTAGTCGTTTTACCTGCGTCGATGTGCGCAGCGATACCGAGGTTTCTTGTATATTTTAAGTCGCGAGACATTTTGTCTTTATCCTGTTTTTTGGTGACATTCAAGTCACCTTGTTTTTTGTTTTCGAAGCTTTCGCTTCATTTATTCTGACTCTTTGCAGATGTCAGAAAGTTCAAGCATTACACTCTGAAGTGAGCGAAAGCTTTGTTGGCATCAGCCATACGGTGAACGTCTTCTCTTTTCTTGTAAGCCGCACCTTCACCTTTGCTGGCTGCGATGATTTCACCGGCGAGTTTCTCAGCCATGCTCTTTTCATTTCTGGAACGAGCGTAGTTGATCAACCATTTCATAGCCATTGAGCTCTTTCTTTCGTCGCGGATTGGGGTTGGAATCTGGAAAGTAGCACCACCTACACGGCGGCTGCGAACTTCGACTGCAGGAGTAACATTCTCCAGAGCCTTGCGCCAGATTTCAAGACCGTCTTCGCTGGTCTTTGCTGAAACGCGATCGATTGCATCATAAAAAATATTGAATGCAGTACCCTTCTTACCCTGAAGCATGATGTTGTTCACGAATTTGGTTACGAGAACCTCATTGAATCGTGGGTCTGGCAATACGGCAATTTTTTTGGCCTTTCTTCTTCTCATTGTATATGGCTATATCCTGTATGCTTTTATTTTTTCTTTGCAGGAGCTGCTGCTGCACCAGCTTTCGGACGCTTAGTTCCGTACTTTGATCTGCGCTGGTTACGACCGTTCACACCGGCAGTATCAAGTGCACCTCGAACGATGTGGTAACGAACACCCGGAAGATCTTTAACCCTTCCACCGCGTACCAACACTATTGAGTGCTCCTGGAGGTTGTGTCCTTCTCCACCAATATATGCGATCACCTCAAATTTGTTGGTGAGACGAACCTTGGCCACCTTGCGAAGCGCTGAATTAGGCTTCTTTGGTGTGGTGGTGTAAACCTTGGTGCACACGCCACGGCGCTGCGGACAAGAGTCAAGAGCCACAGACTTGCTGCGGTATGTTTTCGGGGTACGACCCTTTTTGATAAGTTGCTGAACGGTAGGCATCTGATTCTCTAAGTTGCTTTTTTTCACCGCTTTCGACAGTACTCAGGTTGTCGAAAATTCGGGCGGCAAATGTACGCCTTAGTTTCACTCGTGCAAGAACATTCAGCAATTTTCTGTAAAATATTTTTTACCAATGGAAAAAATCCAGTCCGGACAAGTGTTTCAGAGGATTTTTTTTTCTCATCATCGGGTCCTCAATTGGATCATTTTCAAGCATTTTCCTAAAAATACAGACTCCGACCTATCGCTCTGATAACGAGCGCTTTAACCAAACACAAGTCGCATTGAACAATCGCTTCGATTTGATTATCAATATCTTAAACAAGAGCCAACCAACTAAATTTTTGAATTTGAAGGCATCCGAAAAAAAAAAGAAAATTATCGTCCCCTTTCGAACCACTCCATCAGCATCTCTTTTTTCTGTGGCGAAACTGAAATAACCGAACCATCTGTCATAGTGACCTGCCCTCCTTTCCCTTTATTGTATTTCACCACATGATCTAGATTGATAATGAAAGACTTATGTACTCGCATGAATCCACTGTCCTGTAATATTTCTTCGTAAAAACGCAGGTTGCGGCAGATCATCAGGCGTGGTTTGCCCACAAAATGGAAGTCTGTGAAGTTGTCGTTCGCCTCGCATGAAACGATGTCTTCGAGCTTTACCACTTCAAAACCTTCCAACAGTGGCAGTACTAGTTTGCGGTTGCGGGCATTTTTAGCCAATAGATTATCCAGAAGTACTGCAGATGAAGGTGTTGCTGATTGTTTACTCTTCTGTTGCCGAATTTTATCGACGGCCGCAGTCAATTCATCAATACTCAATGGCTTTAACAGGTAATATGCGGCGCTCCAGTTGAGCGCCTGAATTGCGTAACTATCATAAGCTGTTACAAACACGGTGTCAAAACTCATGTCCGACAGTTCCTCCAACAGATCGAACCCATTTCCTCTGGGCATTTCGACATCCAGAAACACGATATCGGGCTTTTGTTTGCGAATAACCGGCACTGCTGTGGCCACAGAGTCGCCCTCTCCTATCACCTCTATTCCTTCACAAAAACGACTCAGATAATCCCGCAGGATGTTTCTGCTGGCACTTTCGTCGTCTACCACAACTGCTTTGAGTTTAGTTACAGCCATCGTTATATAGTATTCACAAGTTTTTCCAAATCCAGCGGTATGGTCAGTTTCACCGATGTGCCGGGATCATCTGCACCTGGAGTCAATTCTGTTATGCTTACTGCAATTGCAGTTGAATAAATCTCATTCAGAAGATTCATGCGCGTTTCGGTGTTCTTCATGCCAACGGAAGATTGTCTTTTCTGATTGGATGTTTTCAGTTCGCGAGACTTTTTTGTTCCAATACCATTGTCTTGAATGTAAATTTCCAACTGACCCTGAGCTAATCGGAATATTATATTCAACTCGCCTTTGACTGACTTATAACGCAAGCCATGCCATACAGCATTCTCCACATAGGGTTGGACAAGCATGGGCGGAATCATGAGCTCGCTGTCCTTCAACTCTTCAGCGATTTCCAATTGATAATCGAACTTGTCGGAAAAACGGGCATGTTCAAGCTTAAGATAATGGTTGAGCATCTCAAGTTCGTCGCTCAGTGTAATGAGTGTTTTACGCGAATCATCCAATACCTGACGCATCAATTTAGAAAATGATGTCAGGTAGCGGTTGGCTGCAAGTTCATCCCGGGCGGCGACAAACTCGTTGACGGAATTGAGCGCATTGAAAATGAAGTGCGGGTTCATCTGCCCGGTGAGTGATCGCAACGCGAGCAATTTGTCGGCCTTTCTTCTTGCCCTGATATTTCTGAAAATGATCCATCCGGCAATCAGGATGGCTGCGATGCATCCGATCAATGACAATATGATCAGATTGCGGTTAAATATTTGCTGCCCTTTGAGCTCCTGATCTTTCCTCAGAATTTCGATCGAACGATCGTTGAGTGCAGTTTCCTTTTCAAGAAGTTCCAACCTCTGTTGGTTCTTTCCAATACTGCTCGACAACGAAATAGCCCGGGTGAGTTCTTCTTCCCTGGCCAATTCAAGCGAGTCCTGAAGCTGCGAATACAAATTGTAATATTCAATGGCCTTCTGATAATTGCTTTGGTTGTAAAAGCCTTCAGCCAACTTCAAAAACCCCTCGGCACTTTCTCTGAAACGCGCGCTTTTGTATTGCACAAAAAGTGGCTGATCGACGGCCTCTATTGCCGATGGCGCTAAATTGGCTTCATTCATTTCCATAAGCCCCTGACGGAGAAACGGCTCAGCCTGTTGCACATCGTTGTTGCGCAAATACGCATTTCCGATTTCCAGATTCTCTTTGGATACAGCCAGTGAATTATTATATTGTTCGTTGATGGAAATATTGCTCTGACGTATCTGAATTTCCTTTTCGAGCTCTCCGCTTAACCTATAATAAAGCGCAAGGGCGTTGTTCGCGGCAAGCGAAATTTCCGCAAAGCTACCATTGTCGGCAAGTTGTTTCGCAAGAGTATAATATTGGTTGGATGCAGGATAGTCTATTTTTTTCGCATAAGCATCGCCCAATCGGTATAATGTTTCCGCTTCTCCACGCTTGTTTCCTGCGCTTCTCTCTTCTTTCAGAATTTCATTGAGCAATTGAATTGCCGCATCCGGTTTATTCTCTGAAATCAGAATTTTAGCTTTCACACGTTTTGCTTCGTTTCTCTGACCCTCCAGCAGATCCACAGCATTCAGTCCAAGGCCAATATCAATATTCTTCAACGCCTCAGAGCTCATACCTGTTTCCATTTGCGAAACAGCCATCTGCACATAGGCGTGAAATAGCGTGGTGTTGTCTTCAGTTATTTCGAATGATTTCTCATATTCCTTTTTAGAAATTTTATTTTTCCCCAGTGTATCAAAAGCCCTGATAACACGCCTGTAATTATCAATAGCCAAACTGTGCTGACCAAGATTTTGTTGGATATTGCCTAAAGCGAGATAAGCCAGTGCTTCTCTGCTCCTGTCATTGCTGATGATGCATAACTCTATGGCCCTGTTGATGAGACCAACAGCCCTCATGTTGTTTGAAGGCGCCATCTTCTGTGCAGAATCGAGATAGATCGCCACAGAATCCTTTTTAACAGAAGGGAATTTTCTGTTGTACGATTTGATTTCCTCAATCTGATCTTTCTGTGCCAGTAGCATGGCAGGAAAGAGCATGCTGAGCATAGCGCACATCAGCAAACCAAAGAATCTTTGTCTGTATTTATTTCTTCCTTCCATCGGTTGAGGGAGCAAATAAAAGGCATCCAAAACTAACATGCCTTGCCAAAAGCACCTATTTCAGGTTGTTTCGGATAGCCATACCATCTCAGAAGTTCATTTCACCAAGTCATATGACTCGTTCACGGAGTACAGGTTTTTGGCGCGGAACCATGGGGGTAGCTTCGTTCAAAATTCAATGCCGAAAATCATACCATGAAAAAGAAAACCCTTGCATTCATCTTCGCTGTGATCTCCCTCTCTGTCTTTGCACAGGAGAAAGTTGTGGACTCGCAACTTGCCTCAGTGACCGTTTATCGTGCTTCCGCCAAAGAATTGAGACAGGCTCAGGCCTATGTGAATTCGGGGCTAACGGAAATCGTGCTGACCGATATACCGGTTTCTATGAACGAAAAGAGCTTGCAGGTTTCGGTGCAAGGTGCAGCGGATTTTGTGTCGGCACAGGTGCGCACGAACTATATACCGGAAGGAAAAACCGAAGAACAAAGAAGCCGCACTGCCATCTGGATGGACAGCCTGCGGGTGCTAGAGCGCGAACAGCGCTGGCTTGCAGAGGAAAGATCCATACTTCAAGGGGAGATTGGCTTGATGGATCGATTGTTCGGGCAAGTTGATGCAAGCTCCGGATACTCACCTTCCAATGTGCGCGAATCGGTTAACTACTATGGATCACACAGCATGGATGTGCGCAGAAAAATTTTTGATCTCACCATCAGAGAAGAGGATTTGAATGAGCGCAGAGTAGCATTGCAAAACCAGGTCGAACTATCCGGTGATATAGTGACCAGAACTGTAAAAGAAATCGTGCTGCGATTTACTGCACAAAAATCAAGTTCGATTGATCTCGCAGTATCATATTTAGTCAATGCTGCCGGTTGGTTGCCTTTTTATGATGTACGTGTTACCGACACTTCATCGCCTGTGAACCTCACCTCCAAAGCCAGAATATTCCAATCGACGGGATACGAATGGAAAAATATTCCGATAACTGTTTCAACCCTGCAACCGGGCATTGACAACAACCGCCCACTGATGGCACCGCAATACATCGACTACGTTACCTATCGGTTTAACAATATTCAAAGCAATGAAAACTTCGGTGTTTCGAATTGTATGCAGGTGGAACGTATAGATGTAACGGCAGGGAAAAAGAAAGGTGCACAAGTCAGTTCATCCGAGATTACCGGTCTCCCCGATTTTTCATACGATCCGGTTGAGAACGAGATCATGGATGAATATGACCTCAAGGGTAATATGACCATACGCAGCGACGGTCAGGAAAACATAGCAGAGTTGAAGGAATATGTGCTACCCGCCAAATACAGATACCACGTAGTACCCAAAATGGATGCCTCAGCATTTCTGATTGCGCGCATCACAAAATTCGAATCGCTCAATCTTCTTGCGGGCGATGCCAATGTGTTTTTCGACACCCGATACATAGGACAAGTACATTTCAATCCGCACACATTGCAAGACTCATTGCTTGTATCGCTTGGTCGTGATGATAGAATTTTGGTAAAGCGCACACGCACGGACGCGCATGTCGGCAAGAAAAAACTCACGGACAAAGAAGAAGAAATTTTCACCTATACCACAACAATCAGGAACAATAAAAATACGCCCATAGAAATTGAAATTCTCGATCAGATTCCATTGAGCAGGAAAGATGAAATCCAGGTTGAATTGTTGTCGAGGGATAAAGCCGATTACAATAAGACGTATGGCA